>JBPYES010000282.1:0-9935 GCA_051984825.1 Jatrophihabitantaceae bacterium | reverse complement strand
CAGCCGGAGAACGTCTTCGCGCTGGTCGTGTTCGTGGTCGTTGCGCTGCTGGTAGCGAAGGTCGTCGACGTGGCCGCCCGGCACAGCTCCGAGGCAGCACGCTCCAACGCGGAAGCCGAGACCATCTCCACGCTGGCAGGCAGCCTGCTGCGTGGCGAGCAGGCGATTCCCGCGATGCTGGAACGGGTTCGCGAAAGCTTCGGTGCCCAGGACGCGGCGCTGCTGCGCCGTGAGACCGGGGCGCCGGCCAGCAGCAGTGGGCAGTCCGCCGGCATGCGCGGAACCTGGTCGTGCGTCGCCAGCGTCGGGGACAACCCGTGCTTGCGGCCTGAAGACGCCGACACGGAGGTTCCGGTAGGCGACGACATGGTCCTCGTCTTGCGCGGACGCGTGCTCGCGGCCGAGGACCAGCGGGTGCTCACCGCCTTCGCGACACAGGTCGCCGTCGCATACGAGCAACGCCGGCTCACTGAAGTGGCCGAGGCCGCCGCGCCGATCGCTGAGGCCGATCGGGTGCGCACGGCGTTGCTGAATGCGGTCAGTCATGATCTGCGCACGCCGTTGGCGTCCGCCAAGGCGGCCGTGTCGAGCCTGCGCAGTCCCGACGTTGCCTGGAGTGATCAGGATCGAGACGAGTTCCTCGCCAACGCGGACGACTCGCTTGATCGGCTGACCGAACTGGTCACCAACCTCCTCGACCTGTCCCGATTGCAGGTCGGGGTATTGGCCGTGGAGACCGCCGCGGTGGACGTCGAGGACGTAGTCAGCCACGCGCTCGACCACGTGGCCCAGGAGACCAAGGTGGAGCTGGACATTCCCGCTGACATACCGGCGGTGGCCGCCGACCCGGGGCTGCTGGAACGAGCCATCGCCAACCTGGTCGAGAACGCGCTGCGCTACTCACCCTCGGGGAAATTGGTCCGCATCGCGGCGAGCGCACAGTGGGACACAATCCAAATCCGAGTCATCGACCATGGCCCGGGAATCCCGCCCGCCGACAGGGAAGCCGTCTTCGCGGCCTTCCAACGCCGCGACGATCACACCACCGCCGACGGACAGGGCGTCGGACTCGGGCTGGCAATCGCCCGCGGTTTCGTCGAGGCCATGCACGGAACGGTCACCCTCGACGACACACCGGGAGGCGGCCTGATCGCCACGATCGAGCTCCCGATCGCGCAGCCACGCTGAGCGTCAGTGCGGGTTCATGCGGAATGGGAGTATGGCGACGATGGCATCGGTGCGCGAGCGAAGCGCGGCGGCGAGGATCAACCCACGCTGGTTGTGCAGCACCTGGTAGCGGCGACTCGTCGGCTCGACTTCGGACAGAAGTACGGTGACCTGCTTGCCGTATTCAATTTGATGGCGGACGTAGCCGACGATCGGCGCAACCAGAGTCCGGTGCGGGCTGGGCAGCACCTTGAGCTCAACGCCCGGATTCCAGTCGTCCCACTGGTCGCGCAGCTTGCGTGTGGCGTCCGGGTCCAGGTCGACGGCGATCGGGACGATCTTTCCGCCCATCCGCATCGCGGCGGACAGGGCGCGTTCGGTGAGCTTGTTGACCGCCACCACCGGGATGACGACGATTGCGCGATCGGCCGGTATCGCTGCCGGCCGAGGCGGTATCTGTCCAAGGCCGAGTTGCTTGCCAGCGAGCCGGTAGTAGCGCTCAATCCGCGAGAACAGCAGCATCAGCGCGGGGATGATGATCAGCAACTGCCAGGCGCCCTCGGTGAACTTGCTGGCCATGAAGATGATCGCGGCGGCGGCGGTGAGCACCGCGCCGAAGCCGTTGAGCGTGGCGCGCCACGCCCAGCCCGGGCCGCGGTGCGTGCGCCAGTGTTGGACCATCCCGACCTGGCTGATCGTGAAGCCGATGAACACGCCGATGGCGAACAGCGGCAATAGCCGGTGGGTATCCGCGCCGAGAACGAGAAGCAGCAGCCCGGCCAAGATCGCCAGCGCGCTTACTCCGTACCGGAACACCGGCCGTTCGGCGCGTAACGCGAACAGGTGCGGGAGGCGATGATCCTTGGCGAGCAGGCTCAACAGCACCGGCAGGCCGCCGAAACTGGTGTTCGCTGCAAACGCGAGGACCAGGGTGACCGTTACGTTCGTGACGTAGAACGCCCAGCCCGTGCCGAATGCTGCTGCGGAGAGCTGGGCCAGCACAGTGACGTTGCCGCGCGGGACAACGTTGTGCAGCCTGATAAGAAGCGAGAGGCCTATCAGCATTGATCCGAGCAGCACGCCCAGCGCGACTTCGGTGTGCTGGGCCCGCTTGACGGCCGGGGCACGAAATTGCGGCACCCCGTTGGCGATCGCCTCTACTCCGGTCAATGCCGAGCAGCCGGCGGCGAACGCCTTGAGCAGGACAATGATCCCGAGAGCCTCGGTCGCGTGGATCGGTCCGAGGTCCTGGCCGATGGTCTTGACCGGGTGGTTGCGGGCCAGCCCGACGCCGACGGTGGCTGCGATCGCGACGATGAACACGATGGTCGGCAGCATCAGCACCCGGGCGGACTCGGCGATACCAACCAGGTTGAGCACGGTCAGCACCGCGAGGCCGATCAGGCTGACTGCGAGCAGGTGGTGCGACAGCGACGGGAACACGCTGCCCAGGCTTGCGGCTCCGGCGGCAAGGCTCACCGCGACGGTCAGCACGTAATCCACGACGAGGCTCGCTGCCGCGAGCAGGCTCGTCCGCGGCCCCAGGTTCTTCTTCGCCACCGCGTACGCGCCACCCCCGTCGGGGTAGACCGCGATCACCTGCCGGTAGGACAGCACCAGGACCATGAGCAGGACGACGATCGCTACCGACACCGGCACGACCTCGCGCACAGCGGCCGCGCCGGCCGCGACCAGTGCGAGAACGATCGCCTCAGGTCCGTACGCGACGCTCGACAATGCGTCCAGGGACAAGGCCGCGATGCCGCCGAGCGAGGTCAGCTTGTGCGCGTCCTCGCGCTCCTCCTGGCGCACCCGCCGGTCACGGATCCGATCAGGCGACGTCTTCAGCGGGCGTCCCACCGCCATGTTCCTACCTGATCACCAGCGGGAGCGCATCACCCTACGTCACTTGGTACCGGTGATGAGCCGTTCGCGGTCGAAAATGCCTGACGCGACCTGCCAGCCGAGGCGATTGAGGACCAACAGGCCCACTGCGAACGCGAATGCCACGGCAGGAGTGGCAGGGATGGCGCCGAAGGCGATCAGTGAGGTGACTGCCACCGCCGGCAGGCTGACGAGGATGGCGACCCCGGCAGCGTTGCGCGGGTCGCTGGACCTGACCGAGACGCCGAGGCCGAGCCAGGTAGACCAGACCGCCAGCAGCGGGGTGAACAGCAACTGGGCGAGCAGCTCCGAGCCTTGGATAAGTGCGGAGGCGACGGCGGGACGGGCGAAGAGCTCGACGATGGCCACGAACAGGCCGTATACCGTGTAGGCGACGACAATCGATGGCGCGGCTGCGGCGAACGCCTTGCCGAGCAAGAGTTCTGTGCGGCGAACGGGGGTGGCGAGCACCGGCTCGAGAGTGCCCTGCAGGCGCTCGCCGACTATCGCGTAGGCCGCGACCCCGGCCGGCACCATCAGGGGAATGGCAAGTAGGTAGAGCAGGGAGTGCTCGTGTTGGAGTGCCGTCGATGCCGCGTCGGACACTACTAATGCCTGGATCAGCGGCTGGATGAGAAAGATCAGCGGGAGGATAGCCATCGTGTAAATGATGTTTCCGTTGTGCCGGTACTCCCGGAATTCCTTGCGGACGATGCCCCGGACCCGCCGCCTGCTGATGTTCATTTCCGAATCACCTCGTCGTCCTTGTTGACCAGCGTCAGGTAGATGTCCTCCAGAGAGTGGTGAGACCTGCCGATCGTGAGCACGTCCGCGCCGGCGCTGACGAGGGCCCGGGTGACCGCCGGTGCTGCGACTGCGGGGTCGGACACGGTCAGCACGTATCCGGCCGCGCCGTCCGGCCGCCAGCCGTCGACGGTTGGCAGGGCTGCGAAGACGTTGTCCGGATTCGGTAATGGCGCACTGGTCGTAACGGTGACGGTGCGGGCGAACAACCGGTCGCGTAGCTCGTCGGGCCGACCGATTACGCGCAGCGTGGTATTCAGGATGGCTACCCGGTCGCAGAGCCGCTCCGCCTCCTCCAGGCGGTGCGTCGTTAGGAAGATCGTCACCCCGCGCCGGCGGAGATCGTCGATCAGTTCGTGGACCTCGCGGCTGGCGGCCGGGTCCAGCCCCGCGGTCGGCTCGTCGAGGAACAGCACGTCCGGCCGGGGAAGCAGCGCGCGCGCCAGTGCCACGCGCTGTCGTAGCCCCTTCGAGAGAGTGCCGCAGCCATCGTGGGCGCGGTCGGCCATTCCCACCGCGCGCAGCGCGCCCGCGATGCGGGTGGACGCGTCGGGCACCTCGTACAGGTCCGCGAAACACTCGAGGTTCTCGAGCACGGTGAGGCGCGCGTACAGGCCCGGCGACTCGGGCATGATCGCGATCCGGCTTCGGATCTCCATCCCGTTCGCCTGCGTGAGCGGGATGCCTGCGACCGTCGCTTCGCCTGAGGTCGGCGCCAGCAACGTGCCGAGCGTGCGCACCGTAGTGGTCTTGCCAGCCCCGTTCGGTCCGAGGAAGCCGAACACCTCGCCATATCCGATTTCGAACGACACGTCCTCGAACGCCATGCGGTCACCGAAGCGCTTGCTCAGGCCACGGACGGAAATCGCGGGGCCGTCGGTCCTCGTGCTGTATGTGGTCACGCTTCCTCCCGTTGCCGGTCAGTCAGGTCGTGGTGGCCGGCCACGTCGTGGTAATGGCCTGGCCGCTTTGGGCATTCGTCCCGCGGCGGCGAGCGCTTGGCGCAGCACCATCTCGATCTGGGCATTCACGCTGCGCAGCTCGTCCGATGCCCATCGAGTGAGGGCGTCGTGAACGGCCGGATCCATGCGAAGCAGGACCGTCTTGCGCTCGGAGCTCACGTGTAGAGCGAGCCCGTGTTGACGATCGGCGATGCCGGCTGATCTCCGCAGAGGACGACCATCAGGTTGCTGACCATTGCGGCCTTGCGTTCCTCGTCGAGCTCGACGACTTCGCGTTCACTGAGGCTGGCCAGGGCCATCTCGACCATTCCGACAGCGCCCTCGACGATCCGCGACCGCGCCGCGACTACGGCGTCGGCCTGCTGGCGGCGCAGCATTGCCTGAGCGATCTCAGAGGCGTAAGCGAGGTGGCTGATGCGTACCTCGACGATCTCGACACCGGCCAGGGCCACTCGCTGGGCGACCTCGGTCGCGAGTTCGCCGGCCACGAGGTCGGTCGAGCCGCGCAATGACGTCTTCTCGTCGGAGGCGTCATACGGGTGTGTCGTCGCGACGTGGCGAAGGGCGGATTCAGCCTGCACGCTGACGAAGCTGACGTAGCTGTCCACGGCGTAGATCGCCCGTGCCGTGTCGGTAACTTGCCAGACCACGATGGCGGCGATCTCGACCGGGTTGCCGGAGGCGTCGTTGACTTTGAGCCGGTTGGTCTCGAAGTTGCGCACCCGGACACTCACCCCGATGCGCACCGTAAAGGGCAGCACCCACGACAACCCTGGGCGGCGCACCGTCCCTGCGTAGCGACCGAAGAACTGCACTACGCGGGTCTGCCCTGGCGCCACCACCACCAACGACTGCAGCACAACTACAAAGATCAGGGCAGGCACGGCGAGCAGCGCCGGCACCGGGCTGAACGCCAGGCCGATCGCCGCGCCGAGGAGCACGAAGAGAACGAGCACACCCAGCCCGCCGGGGGCGACCCGGGCCGGACGTTCCTGGATTGTCGCCCGTGCGTCCTCGTGGCCGACGGGCGTAGCTGAGATTTGCGGTACCTGCCGAGCGGCCGTCATGGCGCCCCTCCTTTAAGTGATAGATATTTGATATCACTTTACGAGGGCGGCGACAAGACGGAGAGGCGCTCGTCACAGGAGCCTCGTCGTAAAGGTGTTGATGGGCTTGTCGCGGCTTCATATCGTTGCGGGCATGGGTACGCGTATGAGCAGCTGGCGGACGTCCTAACGGACGGCCGCCCCGACGCATCCCATGTTGCAGCCGCCCGTCCGGGCGGCTTCGGTGTCTTCGCGGTCGTCCGGCGGGCCTGTCCACTGGAGAACCCGCATGTCACTCGTATCCGCGACAGCGCGAACTCGTGAACTGTCCGGCATTACCCCGTCGGGTGCTCTGACGCTTGGCAACTACCTCGGCGCACTGCGGCGCTTTCGCGACCACCAGGACAATGGCTTCTACTTCGTGGCCAATCTGCATGCTCTCACGACGGAGCACGACCCAGCGCGATTGCGTGAGCTGACGCTGTCCACTGCCGCCTTGTTCTTCGCGTCCGGTCTCGATCCGGACCGGGCGACGGTGTTCCTCCAGTCGGATGTGGCCGCCCATGTCGAACTCAGTTACCTGCTCGAAAGCACCGCGCACGTCGGCGAGCTCGGCCGAATGATCCAGTTCAAGGAGAAGGGCGGCCGGCCCGGCACGCGAGCATCGCTATTCACCTACCCGTGCCTGATGGCCGCAGACATTCTGCTCTACGACGCGGAGCGCGTCCCGGTTGGCGGTGACCAGTCCCAGCACGTCGAACTGGCGCGTGACCTCGCCCGGCGGTTCAACGCCGTCTACGGCTCGACGTTCATGATTCCCGAGCTCGCGCCCGCGGCCCTCACCGCCCGGGTGCGCGACCTCGCAGACCCGCAACGGAAGATGAGCAAGTCCGCACCGGACGGTGCGCCGGGCGTCATCCGCATGCTCGACGACGCAGACGTGATCCGGCGCAAAGTTCGCCGAGCGGTCACCGACAGCGACGGCGAGCTGCATTACGACCCGGCTGCCAAGCCAGGGCTGGCCAACCTCGCCGAGCTGCTCGCGGCGCTCACGGACGACTCGCCGCAGCACGTCATCGCTGAGGCACGGAGTTACGGTGCTCTGAAGGACACGTGCGTCGAGGCGATCGACGCCGAGCTGGCGCCGATCCGGTGCCGCCACGACGAACTCATCAGGGACCCCGACGAGCTGCGCCGGCTATTGGACGTGGGCGCACAGAAGGCCGCGGCAGTCGCGAATCTGGTCCTGCGGCGCGCCCGCCGTGCCATGGGTATCCCCGCGCCGGAGCCCGGCGTCCTGTGCCCGTGACCGTTCCCGGGGAGCCGGACCAGGGCATTACCCGGGTTCGATGCCGCGCCGAAACGACGAATCTTGCGGCGTACGCACCGCAGACGCGGCGCCCCAGAGACGAGGAGCACGGCATGGACACCAGGCTCGAAGTGATCGTTATCCCGGTCCGCGACGTCGATCGGTCGGCCCATTTCTACAAGACCCTGGGCTGGCGGCTCGACGCGGACCTCACCGTCGATGACCTGCGCGTGGTCCAGCTGACCCCTCCTGGGTCGCAGACGTCCGTGATCTTCGGCGCAAATGTCACCACATCCGCACCAGGAGCCGCGGACGGCATGATGCTCGTCGTCGACGACATCGACGCGGCGCGCGCGGAGCTCGTCGACCACGGCGTGGACGTCAGCGAGATCTTTCACGACGCCGGCGGCGTCTTCCACCACGGCGGCAACGTCAAGCGGGTTCCGGACACGGGCACCGACCACGCCACCTACGGATCGTTCGCGTCATTCGGCGATCCGGACGGCAACACCTGGTACGTGCAGGAGATCACGACTCGCCTGCCGGGACGCGTCGACCCGACAACGACGACGTATACCTCGACTGACGATCTAGAGGCTGCACTGCGCCGCGCTGCTGCCGCGCACGGTAAGCACGAAGCGCGCATCGGCCAAGCGGACGAGAACTGGCCAGCCTGGTACGCGGACTATATGGTGCGCGAACGGTCTGGGGCCGAACTCCCGGTCTGAGCAATACCGGGGCTGCACGAGGAGCAGACATGAGACTGAAGTGGTGGTCGAGGAAATCACGAGATGCCGACGATCCCGTCGAGGCGCGGCATAACACCGAGCAGGCGACCGGTCCTGCCACGCAGGATCAGCCCCAGGCAGGGCGGTTCACGCACCTTCCCGAGCGAGTTGACCCGAAGGACACAGTCGCGAGTCAGCGCGTCGACCCGCCGCGCGATCCGGAGGGTGGTCGCGATACCGAGCGCGACTTCCTACTCCGCTACGGCGCCGGCGGCGACGACACCCCGTGGGACATAACCGACGGGTAGGGAGGCCGCGAGATGCCGTGGTTTCCGGATTTCGTCGGCGCCGTGGAACTGGCGCGCAGAGAGAACCGCGCTGCCGGCCAGGTCGATCCTGTTGCCAAGTACCTGGTCGCGCTGGATCGTGGCGATCCCCGCGGGTTGGAGATCGAGTGGCCCGGCGAGGTGGTGGTCTACGACCCCCGCGCGGGTGAGGTCCGCGGTCACCGGCACCTGCGCGACTTCGTCAAGCGCAACGCAACGTGGATGGGTAAGCACCACGTCCGCACCGAGGTCGTCGCCTCCACGCGCATGGACGGACGGGCGGTGGTCGAACTGCTGGCGCACTGGTCGCAGGACGGCGTGCAACTGGCCTGGCCGGTGGCCGTCGTCGCCGAATCCCAGGACGATTTGTCGGTCGTCTTTCGCACCTACTGCAGTCAGTTTCCGGTCGACGAACGGCGTCACCTGAGGGCGCCGATTCTCGGTCCGGGTACCGCACACCCCGGTGGTGTCGTCGGCCGGTATCAGGCCGCCTTGGAGGCCGGTGACGTCGACGCGATCGTCGAACTCTTTGCGCCCGATGGATACCTGCGGGAGCCCATTGGCGCGCCCTACACGCACCGCGGGGCGGCAGAGCTCCGCTCGTTCTTCACCATGTGCTTCAGCGCGGGCGGTGGCGTCAGGCAGGAGTGCTGCGCCATTACTGATGACGGCGTGCGCTGCGCCCTGGAATACAACTGCATCAGGTGGGGCGGTCGCGAATTGCCGCCCCAGGCGGGTCTCACGGTGTACGAGCGCAGCCCGGACGGATTGGTGGCCGCCGCCCGCGTCTACGACGACATCGAGACACCGGTCGTCCGCCCCGGGTTACCCGGTCATGGCATGACCGGGCTCAGCGCGCGCTGACGACTCGACCGAGCCCGCCCGCTTGTTCCATCCGTGGAAATGCGACAGGTCGCCCGCGTCCCACGCCTCACGCAGACCCGGTGTGCTCAGGTCCCAGTCGGGGCGGATCTCCTTCGTCACCGCACGCAGGTCGCGGCGGAGATCTTCGACCGACGGACGTCCCCAGAACCAGTAGCCGTTGTAGATGCTGTAGACGACGAGCCCCGGCTTGAGCACAAGCGTGTGCGGGATCATCGGGTTGTGCTCCGGGTCGGTGTACTCCTGGATGTCGAGGTCCTGCTGGACGGTGCGCTCCGGGTCCGATAGGAACGGCCACTGGGCGCCGACAGATGCGCGGAACTCCTGGCTGGTGTGGTGCTCATCAGTCGAGATCGTGGCGATCTGGGTGTATGACACGGCGATCTGCGGATAGAACGCGGCCAGCTGCAGATGCTGCTGGTGCTCTTTGGGGCAGTAGTGGCCGCGAGCGAGCGTAAGGATCAGCGGATCGTCGCCCTGCAGGTCGCTGAGCCGGCGCATCGTGCTCGTCTCGTCGGGTAGTTCGTAGTCGGGAAAGGTGGCTCCGGGCGTGATGTCCGAGCGCATGACGTGCCTCCTTGGTCGTCGTCAGGCCACAACAGTCGCGCATCGGCCACATGGTCGCGCCCGTCGATGCCCCTGGCCCGGACACCAGGGTCCAGCCCTGGCGCAAAGGAGCCGTCCCACGTGCGACGTTGTCAGGACCGTCGAGGAAAGGAACCAGCATGTCCTACATCACCGTCGGGCGCGAGAACACCGTTGACATCCAGCTCTACTACGAGGACCACGGAACCGGTCAGCCGATCGTGCTCATCCACGGGTTTCCG
>JBPYES010000281.1:0-4216 GCA_051984825.1 Jatrophihabitantaceae bacterium | reverse complement strand
GCACCGCAGCTGATCAGCAGGGAATGGCCGTCCGGGTCGGCGACCGCCAGCTGCCGGGAACGATCGGCCAGTAGCGTCAGGCCGGCGTCGTCGAGCCGCCACGCCCAGGGCTGCGTGTTGTGGATCGACGGCGCGCGCACCGCCACGGCGAGTACAGCCTCGGCCGACTCCCGGTCCAAGCCCTCCGTCATCGCCACCCTCTCTCGTCGACCGGGCAAGAATTTCTCGTGTCTGCTAAGCGATTCTTGCGCAATCCCGGGAGCGTCCCGTCGGGGCCATCCGTCTTCGTGGCAACCTAACACCGTGGCTGACGATCCCGAACTCGTCGCGCTGGTCCGCGAAATCGTCGACGAGAACCGCTATTTCGTGCTGGGCACGGCCGACCCGGCCGGCAAGCCGTGGACATCCCCGATCTGGTATGCCCATGCCGGATACCGCGAATTCTTCTGGGTGTCCGATCCGGCGGCCAGGCATTCCCGCAACATCGCCGCCCGGCCCGAGGTCAGCATCGTGATCTTCGACTCGACCTTGCCACCGGGCGCCGCCCGAGCGGTGTACATCAGCGGCGCCGCTGAGGCGCTGACCGGCCCCGATGTGGACCGGAGCATCGAGGTCTACGCGCGCCGCTCGCGGGAGCAGGACCTGCCGGAATGGACGATCGGCGAGGTGCAGCATCCCGCGCGGCTGCGCCTGTATCGAGCAGTCGCCACTGAGCACTCGGTGCTCAAGCCCGGCGGCGTCGACGTCCGCGTCCCGATCTCGCAAGAATCGCTCGCCTGACACAAGCGATTCTTGCGCAATCGGCTACTTCTGCGGGTTGTCCGGGGTCGTGGAGACGTCCAGGGTTTTGGTGACGGCTTCGTGCAGCCGCGCGAGGACGCCGAGCGCTTCGTCGCGCTTCTGGGTGAGCCCGGTCAGTTGCTTGTTCAGGTCGGCGAGCCGGGCGGTAGCCTGCGCGTCCGCCTGCTCGCGCCGTTCCCGGGCCTGGCGATCAGCCGCTTGCCGGCGCGTGGTGGCCTCGGTATCGGCCCGCTCGCGTGCCTGATCGGCCTCGGCGCGGGCCTGGTCGCGCTCCTTACGCGCCGCTTCACGCTGCTGCTCGATGTCGACCTTGACCCGGTCACGCTCGGCACCTGCCTCGGTGACGATCCGCTCGGCGTTCTTGCGTGCCTGCCGCATGACCGCCTGCGCGTCGTTGGTGGCCCGCGCGCGGATGTCGTCGGCCTCGGTCTGGGCTTCGGCACGGATGCGGTCGGCATCCGTCTGGGCGTCGGATCGTGTCTGCCCGGCATCCTCGGCCGCGAGGTGGAGGATTTCGCGCAGCCGCTCGGAGAGGGCGGATGGGCTGTCGGTGAGCTGCGCACGCAGCCGCACGATGTCGGCCTGGGCGGCACGTAGCCGTTCTGTGGCCTGGGCGTGTGCCCGTACCAGCCGGTCGTGGGCCTCCCGGGCGGATGCGACCTCAGCCTCGAGTCGGCCGCGGTAGGTGTCGACCTGCCGGCGGTCGTAGCCGCGCCAGGCGGCTTGGAATTCGGGGCTGCTGCCGCCGCTCTGCTGCGGTTGGCTGACCGGTCTCATCACCGCAGTCTGGTCGTCGAGGCGCGGAAGGGGGAACTCCCTCGTGTCCGCGCTCGTGTCGGGGCCGGGGCGAGCCACCTCGGGCTCTCCCGTCGGCGTCGGTCCGGAATCAGTCGCCGGACGAGTCATGCCACCTCCCAGCTGTCGCGTTCACGTGGTGAGTCCAGTATCCCGGCCCGACCTGAGCGTGCTGTGATGGGGCGTCACGGCTTGTGCCCCGCCCGAGGTAGCCCAGATGTCGCTTGCTGATCCCCGCCGTAACGTCCCGCGGACGGACGCGGTGCTCGCCGATCCGAGGCTGCAGCGTGCGGCGGAGCGGCTCGGCCGGCCCGCCGTCAAGCGGGCGGTGAGCGCGGTCCTCGAGCAGGTGCGCGCCGGTACGTTGCCCCCGGAGGCGGCGGCGGACGAGGCCGTCGCCGGTTTGCCGGAGCTACCGGCCAGCACGACGCCCGTCATCAACGCGACCGGCGTCGTGCTGCACACGAACCTCGGCCGCGCCCCGCTGTCCGAGGCAGCGATCGCCGCGCTCCGGGCTGCGGCGGGCTACGTCGACGTGGAGTACGACCTGACGTCCGGGCACCGGGCCCGCCGCGGGCGTGGGGCGCTGGCCGCGCTCCGCGATGCGGTTCCTGCAGCCGAGGACGCGATGGTCGTCAACAACGGCGCGGCAGCGCTGGTGCTGGCGACAACGGTGCTGGCCCAGGGCAAGGACGTGATCGTCAGCCGCGGCGAGATGATCGAGATCGGTGACGGGTTCCGGCTCCCCGAGCTGATCGAATCCACCGGTGCCCGGCTGCGCGGGGTCGGCACCACCAACCGGGTCACCCTGACCGACTACGCGGACGCGATCGGCCCCGACACAGGCTGCATCCTGAAAGTGCATCCGAGCAACTTCCGCATCGAGGGATTCACGAGTGCGGTCGCAGTCCGCGAGCTCGCTGCACTGGGGTCGCCGGTGGTCGTTGATATCGGCAGCGGGCTGCTGGCGGCTGATCCGCTGCTGCCCGACGAGCCGGCCGCTGCCGTCACCCTCCAGGACGGGGCGCGCCTGGTGACGTGCAGCGGCGACAAGCTGCTCGCCGGCCCACAAGCCGGGCTGGTGCTCGGCGAGGCTGCGCTCGTCGAGCGGATGCGCCGGCACCCGTTGGCCCGGGCGCTCCGAGTGGACAAGCTCACCCTCGCCGCGCTGGAGGCGACGCTCACCGGCCCGGTCTCGCCGACCTGGACGTACCTCCGCAGGGACGCGGCAACGCTGCGCGCCCGCTGCGAAGCGCTCGCGGCGGCGGTGCGTGACGCGGTCGATGCCGAGGTGGTCGCGTGCGAGAGTGCGGTCGGCGGGGGTGGCGCGCCGGGCGTGCGGCTGCCGAGCTGGGCCGTCGCGCTGCCGGCCGAATACGCAGCCCAGCTGCGTACTGGGACTCCCGCGGTGGTGGGCCGCATCGAGCACGACCGGTGCCTGCTCGATCTGCGCTGTGTGCCGGAACACGACGACGACCGAGTGGCTGAGGCGATCCGTCGATGCACGTGATCGCCACGGCCGGGCATGTCGACCACGGCAAGTCGGCGCTGGTCCGGGCGCTGACCGGGATGGAGCCCGACCGCTGGGCCGAGGAGCGGCGCCGGGGCATGACCATCGACCTCGGCTACGCGTGGACGGCGCTCCCGTCCGGCGCGCAGCTCGCCTTCGTCGACGTCCCGGGGCACGAGCGATTCATCGGGAACATGCTCGCGGGCATCGGGCCTGCGACCGCCGTGCTCTTCGTGGTGGCCGCGGACGAGGGCTGGCGCGCCCAGTCCGCGGAACACCTGGCCGCGGTGGACGCACTCGGGTTGCGGCACGCACTACTCGCAGTGACCCGCAGCGACCTGGCCGACCCGGCTGCCGCGCTCCACGAAGCACAGGGGCGGATCGCCGCAACCAGCCTGGGCCAGGTCGACGCGGTTTGCGTCTCGGCCGTCACCGGTGCGGGCGTCGCCCAGCTGAGTTCCGCGCTCGACCGGCTGGTGGCGCAACTACCGTCACCCGACACGGCGGCCCCGCTGCGGTTGTGGATCGACCGGTCATTCACGATCCACGGCAGCGGCACCGTCGTCACCGGAACCCTCGGCGCGGGCACCGTCTCGGCCGGCGACCGGCTCGAGGTTTGCGGCCGGCCGGTTCAGGTGCGCGGCCTGCAATCTCTGGGTCAACAGCGCGAGCGTGTCGCGGCGGCGGCGCGCGTGGCGGTGAACCTCCGCGGCGTTGCCGCCGGCGACGTCAGCCGCGGCGACGTGCTGGTCGAGCCGAATGCGTGGTACTGGACGTCCACTGTGGACGTCCGCGTCGACGCGCTGGGCCGCCTCGCCAATCCGGTCTTGCATGTGGGCACGGTCGCGCTCCCCGTCCGGCTGCGGCAATTCGACTCCGGCCACGCCCGCGTCACGCTGCCTCGGGCGCTGCCGCTGCGCGCCGGCGACCGGGCGATCCTGCGCGATCCGGGCCAGCCGGAAGCGTTCGGGCTGCTGGTGCTGGACGCCGACCCGCCGGGGCTGACCCGCCGTGGCGCCGCGGCACGCCGGGCCGCCGAACTCGCCACCGCTACGGGACACGCCGACGCCCGAACCGAGGTGGCGCGCCGCGGGGCGGTCCGCCGACGGC
>JBPYES010000280.1:0-3663 GCA_051984825.1 Jatrophihabitantaceae bacterium | reverse complement strand
CCGTCCGCCGCATATGTCTTGTCGGCGAACCCGGCGATCGCGGTCGATCCATGCGGGGGGATGCGCCATGCGGTGCTGCCGGGACGGGCGTTCTCGCGCTGCACCCAGCTGGCTCGCATGCCGCTGGCCCCCAGCGACGTGGCGGGCGTAGCGCGGCTGTGCGGCGGCGTACTCGGGGTACTTGGGCTCGTCGAGGTAGTTCGCCCGGTGGACGCACTGTTGTGCCGGTGTGGGGTAGTACAGCCGGCCAGTATGACGGCGACGCCGATGACCGCCACGAACTTCCTCACTCAATCTCCTTACCCCTCACGGGCACTTCTCGCTACGACCTGGGAAGCTCATCAACCTACGATGCGTGTAATCGTCGGTGGAAAGGGGCGTCGTGGCCAACCGCTCCCGGGGCGCGCTCGAGCGCGAAGTGATTGCCTGCCTTGTCGCCGCGGGGCAGCCCATGACCGCGGCCGAGGTGCGCGCCGAGCTCGCCGGAGACCTCGCCTACACCACCGTGATGACGACCCTGTCGCGGCTGCACGCCAAAAACGCGATCGAACGGGTGCCGCAGGGCCGGGCATACGCGTACTCGCTCACCGGAGGCGCGGAAGCCGCGCGTGCCAGCGTGGCTGCGCACCGGATGCTCCGGCTGCTGGATCACGAAACCGACCGGGCCGCGGTGCTCAGCCGTTTCGTCGGTGACCTGCAACCCAAGGACGAGCAACTGCTCACGGAACTGCTGCGGGACCGGGAATGATCGTCCTCGCCGCGACTCCGCTCATCGTCGCCCTGCTGGCCGGCCTGCTCGGCGGCGGGCTCGGGCAGCGACTCCAGCCGCGCCACGCGGTTCCGTTGCTGACCGGGTTGGCGCTGACCGCCGCGGTGTGCACCGGCATTGCCTTGTCGGGGCTGGCCATTCTCGCCCTCGCACAGCTCGGCCCGATGCCCCGGCTCGGACATTGGTCGGCTCACGCGCTACGTGTCGACGCCGGCGAGCCACTCGCACTGGGCCTCGTCGCACTGGGTGTGGTGGTGGTGACCCTGGGCGCCGCGTCGGTGCGCGCGCTCACCTCGATCAGCGCGCTGGCGCGTGCCGCCCGCCAGGCCCGCAACCTGGTCCCGGTGGCCGGCAACCTGGTGCTCGTCGAAGATGCCGAGCCGGTGGCGTACGCCGTGGCGGGGCGCATCGTGATGTCCCAGTCGCTGCTCGCTGCGCTGTCGACCGACGAGCGCCGGGCCGTGCTCGCCCACGAGGCGGCGCACCTGCGGCATCGGCACCACCTCTATCTGCACTTGACCGCGCTTTCCGCGGCGGCGAATCCGCTGCTTCGTCCGCTCGTGCGCGTAATCGCCGTGGGCATCGAGCGGTGGGCGGACGAGGATGCCGCCGGCGCCGTGCATTCGCGCGAGGTGACCGCCCGCGGTCTCGCCCGGGCGGCACTGGCGCGGGGACGCACTCCGGGCCTCGCCGCCGCGGACAGCGCGGTGGCGCAGCGGGTGCGCGCCCTGCTCGACCCGGCGCCGGTCCGGCGGCTCCCCGCGGCACTGGTTTTCGCAGCCGGCCTCACCTGCTGGCTGGCCGCGGCGGCTGTCACGTGGCGCACCGACGAGCTGATCCAGATCGCCGAACGGGCGCTGCTGCGGCGCTGAGCGGGATGGCGTCCTAGGGCGCTGGGCGGCAGCAGATCGCGCTGACGTCGTCGGACAGACGGCACGGGCCGGCATCGAACGGGACCACCACGGTGCTGCCCCGAGCCACCGAGAGCGTCCCCCACCCGCCGGACAGGGCGCCGGAGCCGCCGATGACGACAAGGACGGCGAACCCCGCGGGGAGCACTCCGTCCGCAACGGATTCGGCGGCGAAGAACTGCCCGGCCTCGGCCGGGAACAGCGACCCCGGTGAGCCCCGGCGCAGCTCGGCCAGCCGGACCGGCGAGCAGGCCCGGCGGTCGACGCAGGCCAGCGCCTCGTCGAAGGGCAGCCCGAGTGTGGCGTCTTCCGGGCCGAGCGGGAAGCCGTCCCATTCGAGCAGCACCGAGAAGTCGGTGGGTTCCTGCAGTTCGACGAGCAGGACGTCCTGGCCGATCGCATGGGGCATCCCGGCGGGGCACAAGATCGCGTCGCCGGCCTGCACCGGCACCCGGTTCGTCGCGCCGAGGAGCGCCGCGACGTCCTGCGCCGACACCCAGGCCGCGAGTTCTTCGGCGGCGATGTCACGAGTGAACCCGAGGTGGATGCTCGCCGCGGGTGCCGCGTCCAGCACGATCCACGCCTCGGTCTTGCCGTACGGACTGGCCAGGTGGGCAAGCGCAAACGGCCGGTCCGGATGGACGTGCACAGGCAGCCGTTGCCCGGCATCGAGCAGCTTCACGAGCAGTGCCGGGTCGGCGCCGTGCTGCGCGACGTGCGCCGCACCGAGCCACGCGAGCGGCTCGGCCGCGATCGCGTCGGCCAGCAACGTCCCGTCCGGCAGCACGCTGAGGCCGGCATCGGCCGCCCCGTAACGGGTCGTCGTCGAGGCGATCCAATCCTCCGGACGCGGCTCGAGGTCCAGCCCGCGAAATGCGGCCAGCCGGCCCGAGCCGCGATAGAACGTGGCGGGCTGGTTGGGCCCGAGCGCGACCGGCGACATCATCGTCGTGAGGCTACGCTGGCGCCGATGCGGCGCATCGTGCTCGACACCGACCTGGCCATGGGCGGCGAGCCCGGCGCCGACATCGACGACGGATTCGCGCTCGCCTTCGCGCTGGCGGATCCCGAGCTTTCCGTCGAGCTCGTCACGACGGTCAACGGCAACACGGACGTCGACACCGCGACCCGGCTCACCCTGCGGCTGCTCGACCGCCTCGGCCGCAGCGACGTTCCGGTGGCCCGCGGCGCCGCTACTCCCCTGGTCGGCGACTGGACGCGTGCCGGTGGCGCGATCGAGCGGGTCGATGCGCCCCTGGCCGGACATGCGGCGGTGCACATCGTCGAACGGGTGATGGCCGAGCCCGGCGAGCTCACTGTCGTCGCGATCGGCCCGCTGACGAACGTCGCACTGGCGCTGGCGCTCGAGCCGCGGGTCGCGACCAGCGTTGCGGAGATCGTCGTCATGGGCGGCGTGTACCTCGAGCAGACGAATGTTGCGGCCGTCCCGGGCGAGTTCAACTTCTGGGCCGATCCGCATGCGGCGGCCGAGGTGCTGGAAAGCGGCGCGCCGATCCGGGCCGTGGGCCTCGACGTCACCCGGCGGGCGCGGCTGACCCGCGAGCACGTGGCGTGGCTGGCGGAGTCTGCCAGCGACTTCGGGCACTTCGCCGCCTCGTGCGCCGAAGGCTGGATTGCCCACCTGGAGCAGACAACCGACCAGCGTGACAGCTGCGCGCTGCACGATCCGCTCGCCGTGGCGAGCGTCGCCTACCCCGATCTGCTGATCTGGCGGCAGGCCCGGGTGGGCGTAGAGACCAGCGGGATTCGCACCCGTGGTGTGGCGGTGGCCGACCTGCTCACCACGCCGAACTCCGGGCCGCCCAACTGCCGCATCGCCGTGGACGTCGACGCGGCCGCGTTCCTGGACCTGTTCCTCGGCCGGATCGCCACCCTAGGGTGAGGTCCGTGACTTTGCGCATCGCGATGATCGGCTACGCATTCATGGGACGCGCGCATTCGCAAGCCTGGCGCAACGCCCAC
>JBPYES010000279.1:0-11812 GCA_051984825.1 Jatrophihabitantaceae bacterium | reverse complement strand
CTGCGCTCAGCGTCACGACGCGAGCTGCTGGGCGGTGCGTGCTACCGCGTTGGCGAGGCGGCGCGGGGTCCAGCCCTGGTCGCGCAGCCAATTGTCGATCTGCTCGGCGGTCAGTCCGGCCAGGAGGATGTCGGCGCGAAGTCCCGCATCCGCAGCACCGGCTAACGCGAGCAGGAATTCGCAATGCTGCCGCCAGAACTGGTGCGACCCGGTCCGCAGGCGGGCCCCTGGGCTCGCCGTCTGGCTCATCGCGACGAGTTCCGTGTTGCGGGCGACGTAGCCGACGTAGGTGCGCACGAACGCAGTCAGGCGCTCGACCGGCCCCGCGCCGGGCCCCAGCGGCGGCGGGCCGCTGAGGATGCGATCCTGGAGCGCGCGCTCCTCCTCGTCCAGCAACGCAACGGCGAGGCCGGCCTTGTCGCCGAACCGGCGAAACAGCGTTCCCTTACCGACTCCGGCGGCGGCCACCACGTCGTCGAGTGTCACGGCCGCAATGCCTCGCTCGTCGAAGAGCTTCTTCGCCGCATCGAGCACGCGCCTGCGATTGCGTGCGGCATCGGCGCGCTCCGTAGGCGGCGCCTGGCCGACGACCGATAGCTGTTGACGAACCGGACCACGGTCCGTATGGTGGTCTGCAGGCATAATCGGACCCTAGTCCGGATGAGCGAAGGAAGCAATCATGACTCGTTTGCTGCATATCTCGGCGTCGCCCCGTGGCGAGGAGTCCGAGTCACTGCGCATCGCCGGGACGTTCCTCGATGTCTACCGAGACGTCAACCCACGCGACGAGATCGAGACCTGGGACCTCTGGGACGGAACGTTGCCGGAATTCGGCCGCGCGGCTGCGGCCGCCAAGATGAGCGTTCTCGGCGGCGGCGCGCTGGCCGGTGACGAAGCGAGTGCCTGGCACGATGTGCAAGCCGCTATAGCGCGGTTTCTCGCGGCGGATCGCCTGCTCTTCAGTGTTCCGATGTGGAACGCCGGCATCCCGTACATCCTCAAGCAGTTCATCGACGTGGTGTCGCAGCCGGGCACGATCTTCGGCGTCGACCCGCACGCCGGGTACGACCATCTGCTGGCCGGAAGCGGCAAGAAGGTCGCCGTGATCTACACGAGCGCCGTGTGGGGGCCAGATCTGGGACCGGAGTTCGGCAGTAACTTCCAGTCGACGTACTTTGCCGACTGGCTGCGCTGGACCGGCATCGCGGACATCACCGTGATCCGGTTCCACCCGACACTGACAGGTGATGTGGACGACGCCCGGTTGACGGCTGACGCCGACGCCCGGACGATTGCCAAGGCGTTCTAGCCAAAGACGCTGTCACACCAGGGTGAAGCCGGCGTGGTGCGCCTCGTGGTCGAGTAGCCAGCGCTTGGCGGGTAGCCCTCCGCCGTATCCGGTCAGTGAGCCGTCCGCGCCGATGACGCGATGGCACGGCACGATGATCGGGATCGGGTTCTGCCCGTTGGCGACACCGACAGCGCGCGCCCCATCCGGCTGGCCGACGGCCGCGGCAACCTTGCCATAACTGGTTGTCTCGCCGTACGGGATCTCGGCGAGCGCCTGCCACACGGCGCGCTGGAACGCGTTTCCCTTCGCGTGCAACGGCAGATCGAACTGCTGCCGCGTCCCGGCGAAGTATTCGCCGAGCTGGGCGCGCACGTCGTCGAAGGCAGTGTCGTCGCGTTCCCAGTCGTCGCGGACCCGCCTGGGATACCGCGCGGTCGGCAGGTCCATGCCGGTGATACCGCCCTCGTCGCGCGTGACGAGTAGCTCGCCGAGCGGCGAGTCGATATACGTGTACTTCATAGCGTCCTCCAAAGGTGGTGCGTGGCGTACGAGCGCCATGGCGCCCAGCTAGGTCGTCCGTCGGATAGCTCGATGCCGAGAGATTCCGCGGCGTGCTGCACGCCGAGGTCGCCGGTGAGCAGGACGTCCGGGTCGCCAACGGCACGCATCAGCAAGTAGTCGGCGGTCCAGGGGCCGATGCCGGGTAGTTCGAGCAATGCGGCCCGGCTCTCGGCACGTTCGGCTCCGGGGTCTAGGGCCAGGGATCCCGATGCGATCGACGCAGCGACGGTATGCAGCGTGGCTGCTCGTTTGCGTGGCATGGGCAGCACATCGGGGTCGGTGTCCGCGAACGACTCCGGCGACGGGAACAGCCGCCACTCGTCGAACACCGGCGTGCCGAACGACGTCGCTATGCGTCCCAACAGTGTGCGTGCGCCCGGTACGGACACCTGCTGGCCGACGATCGCCCGTACTGCCATCTCGAAGCCGTCGACGGCGCCGGGAGAGCGCAGCCCGGAGTGCTTACGGGCCAGTGGCGCCAGTTGTGCGTCGGCCTCGAACGCGGCCTCGACCGCGACCGGGTCGGCATCCAGGTCGAGCAGGCGGCGGATTCGAGCGACCGCGGTGATCAGGTCACGCTGGTCGGTCAGCCGCAACTGGCAGCGTACGTAGCCGCCGCCCTCGCGCAGCGCTGCCAGCGCCGGTCCGCCGGGCAGTCGCAGCGTCCGGGTGAACGTGTCGCCGTCGAACGCCTCGACACCAGGAATCGCCCGTGCGCCAAGGAATTCGAGCGTCGCCATTAGGTCCATCGGCGCGCGGTACGGCAGTCGTAGGTCGAGCACGCCTGTGGACGGCGACACGTCAGGGCGGCGGGCGTCACGTAGGCCGGTGGGTGTCGTGGCGAACACCGCTTGGATCGTCTCGTTGAATTGCCGGATGCTCGCGAACCCGGCGGCGAACGCGACGTCGCCTGCCGGCACGTCCGACGTCTCGAGAAGGATCCGCGCCGTTTGGGCTCGCTGAGCCCGCGCGAGTGCGAGCGGCCCGGCGCCCACCTCGGCGACGAGTGTGCGGTGGATCTGCCGTTCCGAATAGCCGAGACGCGTGGCCAGACCCGGAACGCCCTCGCGGTCGACCACCCCGTCGCGGATGAGACGCATCGCACGCCCGGCCAGGTCGCCGCGTACGTCCCATTCGGGTGAGCCCGGCGAGGCATCCGGGCGGCACCGCTTGCAGGCGCGGTATCCGGTCCGCTGCGCCGCAGCGGCGCTCGGGTAGAACGTGACGTTCTTGCGCTGCGGGGTGATCGCCGGGCAGGACGGCCGGCAGTAGATCCCCGTGGTGCGCACGGCGACGAAGAACCACCCGTCGAAGCGCGCGTCTCGGCCCTGCAGGGCTCGGTAGCAGGTCTCCGGTTCAGGTATCACGTCATCCAGTCTGGGCGAGGGGTCCGACATCAGCTAGCGGTTTTCAGACGTCACCCCAGCACTTCCAGGGGCGGTGCGTACAGCGCCTTCGCCGGTACGGGCTGGCACTCGTACGGGTGCGCCAGCCCGGGCCGCCACGCCAGCAGCCGAGTCCGCGGACCGGCGTTCAGGGCGATCACGAGCCACCGGTCGTCCGGCGCGAATGCCAATGTGACGTGCCCCTGGGGCGGTAGTTCGACGCCCGGCACAACGTCCACCCGGCCGTTGTCGAAGTGCAGGATCGCGACGTCTGCCGGCGGCGCGGGATGCTCATCGACGAATCGCGGATCCGGTTGTGCCCGGCGCAGCGTGAACGCGAGCAGCCTGCCGTCATGGCTGATCGCGCCGTCGAGGGGTCGTGGCGAGCGCGGCACGACGTAGTTGGCCGTCGCGCCGGTTGCGAGCATCCGCCGGTGCACCGGGCATGGGTTGGTCGGGTTCTCGCATGTGCCGGTCCACACGACCATGCGGTCGTCTGCTGCCACAGGGGCACCCTCACCGAGGCGCGCGTAGACGCGACCCGTGGCCGCGTCCATCAGCACCAGCCCGGGCAGGGCCTGCCCGACGACGACATCGCCGGCGAGCGCTTCGGGTTGGAAGTCGGCCGGCAGGCGTACCGCCCGGCCGCGACCTAGCGGCACGACGGTGGTGTCGATCACCGCGCGCGCCGGCGACAGCCAGACGACGCCACCCTGCGCCACGGCGGTGGTGCCGCCGGCGGCGACGCGCAGCACTCGGACGTCGCCGGGGAAGCATCGCGCAGCCGCCACGGAGCCGGGCTCGATCGCGCTCACGAACTCATGGCGTTCGAGAGGCACGCTCGGTGTATCGCGCCATTGCCCGGTGTCGAAGTCGACGGTGCGTAGCCGATCGCCGCCGAGCACCACCCGGATGCCGGTGCGTTCGGCAGGGTGCGTGCTCGACACGAACGGAACCTGGGTGCTGCCGCAGGCACCCGGTGCCTCGGGCCACGTGGACGACGGCGGCGGCGCAGCCGAGCCGTGGCGCGCGTGCGGCCACACGTGCAAGATGATCAGCGTGACGATCGCCGCGCCGGCGAGCACGCTCGCCACGACGCGCACGGGGCGGGCACCACGCGGGCTGTTGGCGAGGAGTTCCTCGTCACTGTCCACCTGACTATGGGACGCGCATCGGCCGATGTCGGCAACCGCGCTCACCCGCGCTAACCCTCAAAGTTGTCCGTGCGTCGCGTCGTCGTAGCGACACGACACGCGGACAACTCGCGTTTCAGCCGGTGTTGCGCAGGCCGGCGGCGACACCGTTGATGGTGAGCAGCATCGCCCGGCGCAGCTCGGGGGCGACCACGGACTCGTCGGCGCGCACTCGGGCGAGCAGGTCGACCTGCAAGTAGGAGATTGGGTCGAGGTACGCGTCGCGCACGGCGAATGTCCTTTGCAGCAAAGGGGAATTGTCGAGCAGCCGGGACTCACCGGTGATACGCAGCACCTCTGCGACCGCAAGATCGTGCTCGGCGCGGATCACGTCGAACGGGCGGCGCAAGGGCTCTGACACGAGCGTCGACACGTAATGCTCCGCGACGCCGAGATCCGTCTTGGCCAGTGTCATCTCGACGTTGGAGACGAACGTCCGGAAGAAGTGCCACTCGGCGTGCATCTCCTTGAGCACGTCGTCCAGGCCTGCCTCGCGTGCGGCACGCAGTCCCGCGCCGACTCCGAACCACCCGGGCACGATCTGCCGCGACTGGGTCCACCCGAACACCCAGGGAATGGCGCGCAGTCCCTCGATCCCACCCCCGGACGACGGACGCCGCGACGGTCGCGACCCTATGTTCAGCGAGCCGAGCTGTTCCACCGGGGTGGACGCGAGGAAGTAGGTGGGCAGGTCCGGGTCGTCGACGAGCGCGCGATACGCCTCGTAGGCCGCGGCGCTTACAACGTCCATCGTGGCGTCCCACCGCGCCAGCTCTTGGACCGATTGCCGGGGCGCGACGTGCAGCGTCGACGCCTGGAGCACGGCCGCCACGGTCAGCTCGAGGTTCTCGCGGGCGAGCGCGGGCAGCGTGTACTTGTCGCTGATCACCTCGCCCTGCTCGGTGAACTTGATCTCGCCGTCGAGAACGCCCCACGGCTGGGCAAGGATCGAGTCGTACGTCGGCCCACCACCGCGGCCCACCGTGCCGCCACGGCCGTGGAACAGCCGCAGCCGCACTCCATGCTGCGCAGCGACGTCCCGCAATGCCCGCTGCGCAAGGTGAATCTGCCACTGGGATGTCGTGATGCCGGCCTCCTTGTTCGAGTCGGAGTAGCCGAGCATCACCTCCTGCACGTCGCCACGCAGACCGACGATCAAGCGATAGGTCGGGTCGGACAGCAGCTCGTCGAGCACGTCACCGGAACGGCGCAGCTCGTCGATGGTCTCGAGCAATGGCACGAACCCGACGCGCGCGAACCGCCCGGCGGGCCCGGCCCCGTGGACGTCGATGAGCCGCGCCTCGCGAGCGAGCACAGCAGCCGCCAGGATGTCGTCCGCGCCGCGCGTCATCGACACGATGTAGCTCTCGATCACCTCGGGGCCGTACGTGTCGAGCGCACGCCGGATCGCGGCGAACACGGCGAACGTGCGCGCGCCGGCCTCGTTCAGGGGTGGCGGTGCCTGGCTCAGCGGCCGCCGAGACGCAAGCTCTCGCGACAGCAGCTGTGCACGGTACTCACGCGGCATGTCGGCGTACAACCACGTGTGTTCACCGAGCTGATCGACCAGCTGGCCCACCGCGTGGTGGTGGGCGTCGGCGTGCTCGCGGACGTCCATCGTGGCGAGGTGCAGCCCGAATACGGCGACGGTGCGCCGAACCCGGGCGAGCAGCCCGTCGGCGATCAACGCGCCGGCATGGGCACGCAGCGAATCGGCCAGCAATGCCAGCTCGGCCAGCAACTGGGACTTGCCGAGGTAATCGCGTCCGGGCTGATGCGGCGCCCCGGAGTCGACGCGCGCCTGGGTATTGGCGATCTTGCCGTTGATACATGTCAACTTGAGCCGGTACGGCTCGGTGGCGTTGAGGCTGATCAGTCGCGGGTCGATCTCGGGCAGTGCCGCGAGGTCGGTATCGATCGACGCGCGCAGCTCGGGAGTTACTTCGACGATCGTTGTGGACGACGACAGCTCGGCGATCAGGCCGTCGATCGCGCGAGTGATGGCACGAGCTGCGACGTGGTGGTGCAGCCGCAACACGTCCCGGGTGACGTTCGCGGTGACATTGGGGTTGCCGTCGCGGTCGCCGCCGATCCAGGTGCCGAATGTCAGCGGGGCCGCGTCGGGGGCGAGCACGGCGCCCTGGCTGGCGAGCTCGGCGGCCAGGTCGTCGGCAAGCTCGGGCATGGTCTCGTCGACGAGATCTTGCAGGTAGAACACCACATTGCGCGCTTCGTCGACGGGAGTCGGACGGTGCTGGCGCAGCTCGTCGGTCTGCCAGATCAAGTCGATCACTTCGGCGAGCGCGCGATCCTGCCGTTCGCGCGCCTGGGTGCCGGGCACAGTCGGGCGGGCCAGCACGTCGGCGACGCGGCGCACCTTCGTCAGGATCGAGCGACGGCTCGCCTCCGTCGGATGTGCCGTGAAGACAGGCCGAACCGCCAGCCGCTCGACGGCCTCGCCCAGGCCGGCCGCACCGAGCTCACCCGCGACGGCCGCGACAGAACTTGCCAACCATCCCGCGTCGGCCTCGCGCCGGGACAGGCTGCGTACGCGGTGCACCTGTTCGGCGACATTCGCCAGGTGGAAGTACGCCGCGAACGCGCGCACCAACGCGGACGCCGTGTCGATCGGCAGCCCCGCAAGCAGGGCGCGTACGTCGTCGCGAGCGCGGTCGCCGCCGGGTTCCTTGCTGACCTTGGTGAGCGCGCGCACCCGTTCGACCAGGTCGAGCAACTCGTGGCTCTCCTGCCGGACGAGTGACTCACCGAGCAGGATGCCGACGCGGCGCACGTCCGCCCGCAACTCGGAGTCATCGGGCCCGGTATGAGCGGGCAAAACGACGTCGTTCGGGACGAGAATGTTCGAAGCGTCGGTCACGCACCCGATTGTCCCGCACGCAACAGCGCCGGCAGCACGGCAGCACGGCACCAGGGCAGCGTTTCACTCAACCGGCACCAATGCGGAGTGCCTGCGTCAATACTGCGAGCATCGGGCGATGACCCTCACGCATCGTAGCGGGAGTGGCACTCAAGGTTGATGAATTCGGCGTTTTACCTCTAGGTTTTTAGTCACTGCCCGTTTGGGCTTCCCACCAGCCACCACACGCGCTATAAACGTCGGGTCAGTCATCGGCCGGGGGGAAGCGGACTGACACATTCCCCCCACCGCTGCGCCAAATCGGGGGCGTCGTGCGGGTCAGCAATGGCCCGCATGACGGAAAAACGGGGGAAATATGTATCGGGGTGGCCTCAAGGCCGCCGGCGAGGGACAACGTGATGCGCTCGATGTGCTCACCCCTCTGCCGGAGCCTGCGACACAGTCGGTTGCCGCGCCGCGGACGGCATCTCCGCGGGCGCGCGCGCGATGGATGCGTCGCTATCAGCACGGACTTGTCTCAGTCGACTTGATCGCGGCTGGCATCGCCGTCGGGATCGCGTATCTGGCACGCTTCGGCGTGCCCGAGCGTTCGACGAACCTGCGCGTATACGCGCTTGTATGCATGCTCACGCCCTTGGCGTGGGTTGCCGTCGTCGCGATGAACCGCGCCTACGAAGGGCGCTACATCGGTGCCGGACCTGCCGAGTTCGACAGGCTGTTCAAGGCGTTCTTGTACCTGACGGCGCTCGTGGCGATCGGCTCGTACGCCACCCACGTCGACATCGCGCGTGGCTTCCTGGTGATCGCCCTGCCACTGGCATTGGTGTTCGACCTGGTCGGCCGGTACGCCGCGCGCAAATACCTGCACCGGCGGCGTGCCCAGGGACGAGCCATGCGCTCGATGCTGCTCCTGGGTGATGGCGGCTCCATCGTCGAGTTCGCCGAGCTGCTGAGCCGCGACAGCCATGCCGGCATGCGTGTGGCGGGTGCGTGCATCCCGGCCGAGCTCGTTGCCGACCCGCTGACCGTGCGGCTCCTGCGCGAGCACGACATCCCGCTGCTGGGCGACCTCGACTCGATCAGCGCGGCCGTCGAGGCGAGCAAGGCGGACACCGTCGCCATCGTCGCTTCGTCGGTGATCGGCCCGCAGCGAACCCGATGGATTTCCTGGCAGCTCGAACGCAGCGACACCGACCTGGTTATCTCACCGGGACTCATGGAGGTCGCCTGGCCGCGTCTGCACATCCAGCCGGTAGCTGGACTGCCGCTCGTCCATGTCGAGGAGCCCGAGTTCACCGGCTTCCGGCGCGTCCTCAAGGGTGCGTTCGACCGGAGTATTGCCTTGCTGGCGCTGGCGATTCTCTCGCCGGTCGCGCTGGGCGTCGCCCTCGCGGTGCGTGTCACCAGCCGCGGGCCGGTCCTTTTTCGGCAGGTTCGCGTCGGGCGCAACGGGCGGACGTTCAGGATGGTCAAGTTCCGCTCGATGTACGTCGATGCGGAAGCGCGGCGCGCCGAGCTCGAGGCGCGCAATGTCAACGCCGACGGTGTGCTATTCAAGGTCCGCAACGACCCACGGATCACCCGCGTTGGCCGGGTGATCCGCAAGTACTCCCTCGACGAGTTGCCCCAGCTGTTCAACGTGCTGAGCGGGAGGATGTCGCTGGTCGGCCCGCGCCCGCCGTTGCCCGCCGAGGTGGCCCGCTACGGCGACGACATGCGCCGGCGGCTGCTCGTCAAGCCAGGCATCACCGGGCTGTGGCAGATCAGCGGCCGCAATGACCTGTCGTGGGAAGAGACGAAACAGCTCGACCTGCGTTACGTCGAGAACTGGTCCCTGGGCACCGATCTGCTCATTCTCTGGAAAACGCCCACTGCAGTTGCCAAAGCAAGCGGGGCATACTGAAATTCACTATTAACTCACAGCGAGCACCAGCGGGGACGCGACCAGGCGTGCCACCCGCCGAGAACTTCGTACCCGCGCGATTCGTACAGGCGAAAGGCCTTCGGGCGACGACAAAAGGATGAATTGCTGCACGGTTGGCGTCGCGGCGAACCATTCATGAATCGCGTCGATAACAATGTCGAGCTGCGCGAGGTCGACGTCCGGGGATCAGCGCGGTGGCGTCGTGGCGGCGGCCTGTGCGCGCGCACGGCGTCGGTCGACGTCCGGCAATTGCCGGGTGGCCTCCGCGATTGTCGCCTGGGCACGGCCCGGCACGAGCAGCGTGGCCAGCGCAGGCCGGGTGACCGGACGGCGCAACGGCAGGCGGGACGCCTCGCGCAGGACCGTGACCAGCCAGAACGCGCCGGTCGCGACGGACGAGTGCGAGCGCCGATAGAGCACAATCCGGTTGACGAGATGCAATGCCCGCAGGGTGGGCGAGCTGCCCGAATCCCCGCCGAGATGGATCGCTTCCGCATCAGGGGTGAACACCAGTCGGTAGCCCCGGTCGCGAGCCCGGAGGCAGAACTCCGTCTCCTCCGAATAGAGGAAGAAGGACTCGTCCCAGCCTTCGCAGGCGGCGAAGCACTCCCGCGAGACCAGCATGATCGGCCCGGCCGCCCAGTCCGCGGTGGAATCCACGGTGTAGCAACGGGGATCGGTCACCAGCTCGCTCCACATCGGGAACCGGCCGGCGACGCGGGTGGACAACAGCATGTCACCCAGGGCACGGCGGATGTTTGGTTCACGGCGCAGCGTCAGCCCCAGATTGCGACGGCTGCCGAGCACCCGCGGCACCACGATGCCGACCCCGGGCTCGTCGAGCTTGGCGCGCAGCGCAGCGATTGATCCGGGCTCCAGACGGCTGTCCGGGTTGAGGATCAACACGCTGCGCGCGGGCGGCCCGCCGGCAACGGCGGCGTTGATACCGGCGGCATAGCCGGCGTTGCGCCCGGTCTCGACGATGGTCGCGCCCGGCTGGAACTCTTTGACCACCGCAAGCGTCTGATCCCGCGAGTCGTTGTCGGCAACCACCAGGTGCCACGAGCAGCCCTCGAGGGCGTCCGGCATTGTCTTCAGCAGGTCTGCGACGACGTCTTCACTGTTGTAGGTCACCACCGCGACGAGGATGTCGACCTCCGGCGGGCTGTCCGGCAGCGGCAGCGCCCCGTGGCGAGCCCGGCGACTGCTGTCATCACGCAGCCAGGTACTGAAGTCGCCGGACCGCACCCGTCGGCGCGAGGCCAACCTGGCGACGACAGCCACCCCTACGAACACCGGCACACCGGCCGCGGCCCGGGGTTCGGTCCGCACCAGGCGCAGCAGATCCGCCCAGGACGTCTTCGCCTCGTCCGATCGACGCCCGACCTGATCCAGCTGGGTGTTGCCGGTCGCAACCCGGATCCGCCGGCGAAGGAGATCGCGCAGCGTCCGGGGTCCGCGGATCGTCACGACGGCTTCGTCGACCACCGCGCGCTCCGACGGCGCGAAGGCTTCCGACATCGCCAGGTCGTCGGACATGACCGCCGGCAGTGCCCGGGTGCGCTCATGCCCGGCGGCCGACACCGCAACCACGCCACGCCCGAACAACCCGGTGCGGACCTGCGGCAGGCGGCTCCATACGGCGTAGTACGCACGTACTAGCACGCTCGCCTGATCCAGCACGAGCTCCCGTCGTGGGCCCGCCGCCAGGACGTCGCCGTCGAGCGCGCCGCACAGCGCGCGCACTGCCGGTACGTCCAGGTCGACATCGGCGTCGACGTACAGCCGGGGGTAATAGCGCGCGAGCGAATCGCCGTGCGCCAGCGCCGCTGCCTTCGACGGTTCGGCCAGCTCAGACACCTCAACGCCGAAGCCACGAGCAACCTCAGCGGTGCGGTCAGTGCAGCCGTTGCAGACGACGAGCACCTCGAACTCGCCGGGCTGTGCGCCAGCCTTCAGCGACTCGAGCAGCCGCGCGATCGACGCCTCTTCGTTGTGTGCAGGAATGACGATGCTGGCTGGACCTGCCGCACCATGTTCTGATGAACCCCCCATTGCAATATGGTCGCACAAGCGCATGGGGACACATGTACAGACGGCTTCTCGCAGCTAACTGGTTGGCGCGACGAAACACGACTGTTCGCGGGGCCAACCGCGGCAACGCCTTCCCCGGCAACATCTAGGACGACCCCGGCAAACCCGTCACGACTCACTGAGTTCGGCAGCTCACGGCGATGATCGACTTCACCGGCGGACGGATCCGTGGTCGTCGCCTAGCCAAACCGCCGCGCGTGGAACATACTCAGAGGGTTCGGCGCGACCACGGGGGGAAGCGCCGGGACTATCGGGGGATTCAGTGGTAACACTCGCGGCTGGCTTCGCCCAGCGCCGCAACAGTCTGAACTTCTTGCGCCTCATGTTCGCGCTGATGGTGATCGTGTCGCACACCTGGCCGATCGGCGGCTATGGTCCCGACCCGCGAATCGCCGGCGAGAAACTCGGCACCTGGGCGGTTGCCGGGTTCTTCGCGATTTCCGGTTACCTCATCGCCAACAGCCGTCGGCACGGCACCATGAACAC
>JBPYES010000278.1:0-9335 GCA_051984825.1 Jatrophihabitantaceae bacterium | reverse complement strand
AGCGCACCGATCATCCCGGTGTGATGCGCCGGCGGGTAGCGTGATTAGTTACGCTAACGAATATGGGTGCAGCTGAAGACCGCTACAAGTGGGTCGCGCTGTCCAACACGACGCTGGGCACGTTGATGGCGACGATCGATGCGTCGATCGTGATCATCGCGATGCCTGCGATCTTCCGCGGCATCAACCTCGATCCGCTGGCGCCCGGCAACATCACGTACCTGCTCTGGTTGGTGCTTGGGTATCTGCTGGTGACCGCGGTCTTGGTTGTGTCGCTGGGTCGGCTGGGCGACATGTTCGGCCGGGTGCGGATGTACAACCTGGGCTTCCTGATCTTCAGCTTGGCGTCGCTGGCCCTGTCGCTGGACCCGTACACCGGGCACGCGGGCGCACTGTGGCTGATCGTGTTTCGCATCGTGCAGGCCGTCGGCGGGGCGATGCTGATGGCGAACTCGGCTGCGATTCTGACCGACGCCTTCCCTGCCCAGGAGCGCGGCATGGCGCTGGGCGTCAATCAGATCGCCGGGCTGGCCGGGCAGTTCTTAGGGCTGCTGCTCGGCGGCCTCTTGGCGGCGGTCGACTGGCGTGCCGTCTTCTGGGTGAACGTTCCAATCGGCGTGATCGGCACACTGTGGTCGTACCGCAGCTTGCACGATAACGGCGTGCGCAGGCCGAGCCGCGTCGACTGGCTCGGCAACATCACCTTCACCGCTGGCGCAGCTCTGCTGCTCATCGCCATTACGCACGGCATCCAGCCGTACGGAGGTCACCCCACCGGTTGGACAAGCCCGTTGGTACTGGGCGGCCTGGCTCTCGGCGCGGCACTGCTGGTCGCGTTCGCCGTCGTCGAGGCGCGGGTGCGGGTGCCGATGTTCCAGCTCAGGTTGTTCCGGATCCGCGCGTTCACCGCCGGCTGTCTCGCAACGCTGCTGGTTGCCGTCGCGCGCGGCGGAATGCAATTCATGCTGATCATCTGGTTGCAGGGTGTGTGGCTACCCGTGCACGGCTACCGGTTCGAGGACACGCCGTTGTGGGCGGGCATCTACATGCTCCCGCTGACAGCCGGCTTCATGCTCGCCGGCCCGTTGTCGGGCCGGCTGTCCGACCGGTACGGCGCGCGCGCATTCGCCACCACCGGAGCAGCCGTCACCGGCGTGGCCTTCGTCGGCCTGATGCTCCTGCCGGTCAACTTCTACTACCCGTACTTCGCCCTCATCTTGGCGCTCAGCGGTATCGGTCAGGGAATGTTCAGCGCGCCCAACACCTCGGCGATCATGGGCAGTGTGCCGGCGCAATACCGCGGCGTCGCCTCCGGCATGCGCGCCACTTTCCAGAACTCCGGGATGGCGTTGTCGATCGGCGTGTTCTTCTCGCTCATGACAACAGGGCTGGCGCGCGCGTTGCCCGCGACCCTGTCCAGCGGCCTACAGGAGCAGGGCGTCCCGGCTGCCACCGCGACATCTGTCTCGCACCTGCCGCCGGTCAGCACGCTGTTCGCCACATTCCTCGGCAACAACCCGATCCGCCACCTGCTCGGCCCCGACACGCTCAACGCCCTGCCGCCGCAGAGCGCCGAGACCCTTACCGGCAGTTCGTTCTTCCCACACCTGGTCTCCGGGCCGTTCCACCACGGCCTGCTCACCGTCTTCACCGCCGCTGCGATCATGTCCGGCGTAGCCGCGGCCGCGTCGCTATCGCGTGGCCGGCAGCACGCCAAGCCCGTGCCAGCCGGAAGGCGCCGCGGCGAAGCCGCCACCGCCCACACCGCGATGTGAGCCCGCGCAGGCACGGGCCAGAGCGGCGTCCCGGCTAGCTCGTCGTCGACTGAAACGTGTACGTGCCCGATCCGACTTGCACCTGCAGGCAGGAGCCCTGCATGCCGCTCACGGTCACCCCGCTGGCATTCGCGATCGGGACTCCGCTCTCGGTCACGGACTGGGCGTTGGCGGCCGGGACACACACGGATGCCTGCGAGCCGACCGGCACCTGGGCCGTGAGAGCGAAGCTCGTCCCGGAGCGAGTCCAATCCGAACTCACGCGCCCCAGTGGCGTGGTCTCGTAGCCAGACGCGGACGTGAGATGGCCGACCGCGCCCGGCTTGATCGCGACTGTGCGGAAGGCGGGCGACGTGGCCTGGATCCCGGCGACTCCCTCGAACAGCCAGTCATCCACGGTTCCCATGAACGCATGGTCACGGGAACGTGCCGAGTTGCACGAAGCGTCCTCCCACGCCTCCCACATGGTGGTGGCACCACACTGCAGGAACCACTGCCCCCAGCCCGGCGCGGTGGGGTTGGTGGCGACCTTGTACGCAAGGTCGGCGTATCCGCTGTCGGTCAGCATCGGCAGGATGTACTTCGACCCGTTCGCGCCGGTGGACAAGTGGTTGCCCTGCGCGGTGACGTTGGCGGCGAGGCCGTCCGCGATCTGCTGCCGGTCGCTGTCCGGAGCCAGCTCGAACGCGAGTCCGAACACGTTGGCCGTCTGGTCGTAGGCAGTCGAGGTGATGGGGCCACTCGGTCCGCCGGTCGCGTGCGAGACGAGCCCGAGCGGGTCACGGTAGCGATGGTTGGCGGAGTCGTAGAACTCGTTGTTGACCGCCGTGCGGATCGTCGCCGCGAGGTTGTCGTACTTGCTTGCGCCGGCGGTGTTCCCGATCGCGGCAGCCATGACGGCCAGGTCCTTGGCCTCGCGGTAAAGGAACATGGTGCCGATCATTTCGCTGGACGGCGGGTTGCCGTTGCTGGGAACTACCCAGTCGCCCCACGTCTGTCCCTGGTAGATGTAGCCGGACGATGCGATCTGGTTGGCCAGGTCATCCACGTAGGCGGCCATGTTGTTGTAGTCACGGTTGATCACGGCGAGATCGTCGTACTGCTGGAACATGTTGTATTCGATCAGCAGGAACGAGCCTCCCCACAACGGATCGACGTTGTCGCTACCCGGCGACGCCGGCACCAGCCAGCCGATATTGCCTGCGGGATCCTGCATATCGTCGAAGTTCTGCATCATGTGGTCGTAGTAAGCCGCCGCGTCGAAGTTCGCCATCTCCGAGGTGGAGTAGTCGCCGTTGTCGTTGGTCCAGCCGCCCTTCTCGTACACCGGCGTATCGCTGCCGAAGGAGTACTGGTTGTTGAGGATGGTGTTCCTCATCCCGGCATGCATGCGGTTCAGCAGGTCGCTCGAGCTGTTGAAATCGCCCGCTGTGGGCAGTGCGGTGTGCACCTCCACTCCCGTCATCGACAGGATGTCCGGAGGTGTGGTGCCGGGTGCGGTCGAGACCTGGATGTACCGGTAGCCCTTCCAGCCGTACTTCGGCTCATACGTCTCCGGGTCACCGCCCTTGAGAATGTAGGTGTCGGTCTGGTTGCCGCCACCCTCGTTCTGGACCGTTCCATCAGGGTTGAGCTGCTCGGAGTACTGGATCTGGACCTGGGTGCCAGCAGCACCCTGCATCGTGACCTGCGCCCATCCGGAAGTGATGAGGCCGAAGTCGTAGACCTTGCCCGGGCCGGGTGGGTTCTGGACGTTGGCGCCCCACGGGCCGCCGCCGTACGCGGCTTGCACGATCGCCGCGGGCCACGACGAATCGTCGAAGCCGGCGGTGTTCCAGCCGGCCGGTGGCGACGCAGGTGTCCCCGCAAGAGCCTTCCAGGATCCGTCAGTCACGATCCGAGTCGTGTCGAGTTGCGCGGCAGCGATAACGCTGGCCGGGCTGGTGTCGAGCGCGATGCCCTCGATAGCGATCACGTTCGTGCCCGGCACAAGGAGCGACTTGATGTCGCTGATCTGCGACGTCTGCCACTCGTTGGTAACGGTGCCCGGCGCGCTCGAGACGAGCGTCCCGTTCACGTACGTCATATGGCCGTCATCCCCGTTGACGCGTAGCACCGCGCTGGAGATGGATGACGGGTTCGCGACCGTGAACGTCTTGCGCATGAAGATGTTTCCCTGCGGTGCACTGTTGCTGGCACCCACCGTGTTCCAGATCCAGTTCGCAGTAGGAGCTGCGCTGTACGAAGGCACCGGCAGGTTCGAGCCGACACTAGTGACCTTCACCGGATCGATCGTCGCGGTCTTCTCGATCGGCGGGATCAGTTGCGCGCGAAGCACTCCGGTGGGCGCTGTCAAGGCGTGGACGGCGGTGCCCCACGGCCCGATGCCGAACCGGCCCTGGACGATCGCCGCGGGCCACGACGAGTCGTCGAAGCCGGCCGTGTTCCAGCCGGCGGGCGGCGAGGCGGGCGTCCCGGGAAGCGCCTTCCACGTCCCGTCGGTGACGATGCGCGTCGTGTCGAGTTGCGCGACTGCGATGAAACTGCTCGCGTTCGGCGCCAGCGAGATGCCCGCGATCGCGATCACGTTCGTGCCCGGCACGAGCAGGGACTTGATGTCGCTCACCTGCGACGTCTGCCACCCGTTGTCCACGGTGCCGGGCGAGCTCGAGACCAGCGTTCCGTTCACGTAGGTCATGTGGCCGTCATCGGCGTTGACGCGTAGTACCGCGCTGGAGATGGACGACGGATCCGCAACCGTGAAGGTCTTCCGCGTGTAGATCGTCCCTACCGCCGTGGTGCTCGTCGCGCCCGGGGTGTTCCAGATCCAGTTAGCGGTTGGCGTGCCGGTATACGAGGGAACCGGCTCGTCCGCCCCGGGCACCACCACTGCATTGGCCCAGCCGCTGTCGTCAAAGCCGGCGCGCGTCCATCCCGGCTTTTCCAGGCGGGCGTCATATGTTTCGACGGCCGGCGAGTTGGCAGTCGTGGGCCCGGTTGAGACTCGCCATGAAGCGTCGCTCATGACGTACGCCGACGTGCCGTTGGCGTACCAGACATCGAGTTCGAGCTTCAGCGTCGGCTGGCCCGGCTGCCAGGGCTCGCCACTGGCCGGATAGTCGTCTGCTCCGCCGGCGTAGAAGCCGTTGCCGAGACTGACCGCGATGGCGTCACTTCCTGGGTGCACCAGGTGCGTGGCGTCATAGGTGGCGTAGTCCACAGTCTTGTTGTATGTCGTGAACGCCGTGTCCAGCACGTGATCGCTAACCGGATGTCCGTTGACGTACAGGTACGGGTAGCTGAGGCCTGCAACGTAGAGGCGCGCCTTGCTGATCGCCCCACTCCCCAACGCGAAGTCCTTGCGGAGCAGCAACTCCGCTGGATTCGACGGAGTAGGACTGCCGATCCAGCTGCCGTGGAACTGGCTCGGGTCGAGGAACGCCGTCTCAAAGGACGCGGCGGGTTGGCTCCACGGGGAAGCATTCCCGTGGTTGTCCCACACCCGGACGTGCCAGTAGTACTGCGTTTGGGACGCTAGCGCCGGACCCGCATAGGGCACGTCGAACGACTTCGCGGACGTCACCGCACCCGAGTCCCACACCAGGTCCTGGCCGTTTTCCAGGCTGCTCTTGTCGGTAGCGACACGGATCTCGTACTTGCTCTGCGAGATCCCGCGCGCCTCCGAGGTGATGACCCAGCCCAGCAGTGGATGGCTGGAGTCGATCCCGAGCGGGTCGGTCATGTGCTCGGTGGTCAGCGAGCCGACCAGCGGTGGCGGGAAGTCCCCAGGGCTCCCTGCCGCCCCGGAGGTGTCCACGACGAACCAGGCCGCCAGTAGCGCTACAGCAGTGAGCGCCACGGCCGACCGTCGGGGGCTTGGACGCCGAACCATCCGAAAAAGTGACATCGCAGGCTCCTGATACCGCACCGGCTGAAACGTTTTGAACCTATACAGGGTCGGCCTGCCACGCAATGAACGTGACCGAATGCGGTCAGTGCAATTTTGTAGGAGCGTGTCGATCGGGGTGGAGACGGGCGAGACGGACGTTCGCGGTGGCTTGCCGACTAGGCGGGGCGTGCCCCGCTAGCGCTGGGCGCCGGACGCGCGCCGGGGCGTCGGTGCTCGCCCGTAAGCGCCACGGCCGGGAGCGGCGTCGGCCGATAGCGGCGCAGCCGGTTGGCGTTCCCCACGACAGACAGGGACGACAGCGCCATGGCAGCCGCGGCGATCATGGGGGAGAGGCGCCACCCGAACGCCGGATACAGGACGCCGGCGGCGAGGGGGATGCCGATCGCGTTGTAGGCGAGGGCGAAGAACAGGTTCTGCCGGATGTTGCGCATGGTCGCCCGGGACAGGTCGATCGCCGCGACCACGCCGGCAAGTGAGCCGGAGATGAGGGTGATGTCGGCGGCTTCGATGGCGACGTCGGTGCCGGTGCCGATAGCCATGCCGGTGTCGGCGGCTGCGAGAGCAGGGGCGTCGTTGATGCCGTCGCCGACCATGCCGACCCGGCGGCCGTCACGCTGCAGGCGGCGGACCTCGTCAGCCTTGTGCTCGGGGAGCACCTCGGCCAGGACGCGCCCGATGCCGACCTGTCCGGCGATCGCCGCTGCGGTTCGGGCGTTGTCGCCGGTGAGCATGACGACATCCACGCCCAGGCGACGCAAGGCGGCGACGGCGGCGGCCGAGTCAGGTTTGACGGTGTCGGCAACGGCGACGACACCCGCGGGCCGGCCGTCGATCGCGACCAGGATCGGGGTCTTGCCGCGCGTGGACAGCTCGGCGGCAATCGGGTCGAGTTCGGTGGTGTCGATGCTGGCATCGCCGAGGAGGCGTGTCGTTCCGGCGAGTACGGACCGTCCCGCGACCGTGGCCTGCACTCCCTTGCCCGTGATCGAATCGAATCCGCTCGCCGCCGGCAATGCGAGGTGGCGCTCCCGGGCGCCGGTCACAATCGCGGCGGCGAGCGGGTGTTCGCTCTCGGTCTCGGCGGCGGCGACGAGCGCCAGCAGGTCGTCCTCACCCCAGCGTGCGACGGGACGGACATCGGTAAGGGCGGGCCGGCCGGCCGTGATAGTGCCGGTCTTGTCGAGCACGACGGTGTCGAGTCGGTGCGCGGTCTCCAGGGCTTCGGCGGAGCGGATGAGGATGCCGGACCGAGCGCCCTTGCCGGTGCCGACCATGATCGACAGCGGGGTGGCCAGCCCGAGCGCGCACGGGCAGGCGATGATCAGCACCGCGACCGCCGAGACGAGCGCAAGGGTGAACGCCGGGGACGGCCCGGCGATGAACCACGTGGCGAAGGTGGCCAGTGCGATGCCGATGACGGCGGGGACGAAGTACCCGGACACCGCGTCTGCCAGGCGCTGAATCGGCGCCTTCGAGGCTTGCGCCTGCTGCACGAGTCGGACGATCTGGGCGAGCATGGTGTCGGCGCCGACCTTGTCCGCGCGCACGTGCAGCGAGCCGGTGCCGTTTATCGTGGCGCCCACGACGGTGTCACCGGGCTGCTTCGTGACCGGGATGGGCTCGCCGGTCACCATCGACTCGTCCACCGCGGAGCTGCCTGACAGGACCACGGCGTCGACCGGGATCTTCTCGCCCGGCCGGATAAGGATTTCGTCGCCGACCAGGACGTCGTCCACGGGGATGTCAGCCGGGGCGTCGTCGCGGATGACCCGCGCCGTGCGGGCCTGCAGCCCGAGCAGTGCGCTGATGGCCTCGCCGGTGCCGGCCTTGGCGCGCGCTTCGATGAGCCGGCCGAGCAGGATCAGCGTGAGGATGACCCCGACGGCCTCGAAGTAGACCTCGCGCACATCCGAAGGCAGCACGCGCGGGGCAACGGTGACGAGCAGGCTGTACCCGAACGCGGCGGTCGTGCCGAGGGTGATCAGGCTGTTCATGTCGGCGGCGCGGTGGCGCAGGGCTAGCCACCCGGTGCGGTGGATCGGCCATCCGGTGTAGAGCATCACGGGAGCGATGAGCGCGAGCTGTAGCCAGTGGTTGAGCAGCCAGCCGGGCACCCAGCCCGCGTTGAACACGTCGCTGGCCATGACCGCGAGCAGCACCGGCAGCGTCAGGATCGCGCCGACCAGCACGCGACGGGACAGATCCGCGATCTCTGCGCGACGCTCGGCAGCCTGCCCGGCCTCAGCCGCTGCCGCGTCCTCGACCGCATGCTGCTGCGCGCCGGCAGCGTGATCGACGGGCTGATCGGCGGTGTCATCGGCGCCCTGGTCGGCAGGGTCCACGACCAGCGTGCCGTGGATCATGTTCATGCCGCAGGCGAATCCGAACGAGCCGGCAGCACCTGGGCGGAACCGGAGGACCGTGCGCTCGTGTGCCGGCAACGCCGCCGAGAGGTGCAGGTCCGGGAACACGACCCGTGAGGTGCAGTCGCCGGACTCCTGCCGGTCGAAGGTCAGCTCGACCGGGACGCCCTGCCGGACCCGGATCAGATCCGGGCTGTAGCCGCCGCGGACGGTCACCTCGATCCGCTGCACTCCGTCCTCCACCCGCGCGGCGCGGGCCCGGCGAGGACCGAAGAAGAACCACCCCAGCCCGGCCACGCCCACAACGGTGCCGACCAGGACTGCGATGTCGGCGATGCTCATTACGAACCGTCCTCTCCACGCCGGCGCCAGTCTGGAGGAGTATACCCCCCAGGGGTACAGGCGCGAGGGGCGGGTCGGCCGTGACCAGGTGTGCCTTTCGGTGTGCCTGGTCAGGTCGAAGGTCCCTGCCGGCGGCGCGAGGGCGGCGCGACAGTGACGGTGAGACGGCCGGGGACCGGCATAGCGATGGACGCGGGAGCTGATCCCGGACGGCGAAGAGGCCGAAGGAGCTCGCAATGATGTACTACGGCGACCACATGAGCGGCTGGGGCTGGTTTGCCATGTCGTTCAGCGCGGTGGTGTTCTGGGGGCTGCTGATCGTGGCGATCGTGCTACTGGTCCGTTATCTGCACACCGGCGCGCCCGTTCAGCATCCGACGACCCCGGAGCTGTTACTCGCCGAGCGGTTCGCTCGCGGCGAGATCGATGAGAACGAGTACCGCGGGCGCCTGGCCGCGTTGCGCGGCAATACGCGATCGTGATCGCCGGCCCGCTCCGCTCGATCAGGGCGCGGTGCTGCGGCGCTGTTCTGCGAGGCTGGCACCATGGAATGTATAGCGCCGATCTTTGCTGTCCGGGATCTCGATGTGGCAATGGAGCACTACCAACGACTTGGCTTCGCCGTTCGCGCGTATGCAGGGGGTGGCTACGGCTTCGCTTCGTGGCATGGCATTGAGATCCACCTTGGGGTCGTGGCTGACGCCGACCGCCGTATCGGCGCCGCGTACCTGTTCGTCGACGACGCCGACCGCGTTGCAGCGCAGTGGCGGGCAACCGGCGTCGAGGTTCACGCACCGCAGGACACGGAATGGGGGCAACACGAGGGCGCCATCGTCGACCCGGACGGCAACGTCATCCGCTTTGGCTCACCCATCGATTAGTGCGCGGCGACGTGCCAAGCCACCGGCGCGATCTACCAACGCGCGCCCGCTCAATCGCCGTTCG
>JBPYES010000277.1:0-3247 GCA_051984825.1 Jatrophihabitantaceae bacterium | reverse complement strand
CACCTGCTCGACCAGCGAAGGCGCGACGCTGGTGCACGTGCACCAGAGCGATGACCCGTGGCCGCTGACTGTCGACCTGTCACGGCTCCTGGCCGATCCCTCGGGCGAACCGTCTTCACGGTGACCGCCGTTCGGAGTCGACGGTCAGACGTCGGGGATCGGCTGCTGAATGCTCGGCGATTGAAGTCCGCCGTGTACGTCGAGTACCGCCCCGGTGATATACGAGCCGGCCGGCGACGCCAGGTAAAGGACCGCGGTCGCAATGTCCTCGACGGTCCCCAGTCGCCGTAACGGCGTGGCCGCCTCGACCTGACGGAGTAACTCCGGATCGCCGGAAATCGGCGCCGTGGCCGAGGTGGCAATCGTCCCAGCGGCAATCGCGTTGACCCGCACCCGCGGGGCGAGGTCCTGGGCGGCGAGTTCGGTGTAGTGGGCCAGCGCGCCCTTGGCCACCCCGTAGGACAGATACCCGCGTCCGGCGATCAGCGCCATCACGCTGGAGATGTTGATCACCGAACCGCCGCCGCGCGCCAGCATGAGCGGCAGCGCGGAAGTGATCAGCGCGTGCGCAGTGGAGACGTTGAAGTGAAAGGCCTGCTCCAGTTCCTCGACGGTTGTGTCCGGGAACGGTTTCGGTGTCGCACCGCCTACGTTGTTGACCACGACGTCGATCCGGCCGAACCGGTCGCCGGCAACGCGTGCGAGCTCGCGCACTTGATCGAGATCGTCGAGATCCGCGACCACCGGATGGGCCACGCGGCCCACTGCCTCGATCGCCGCCGCAGTGGCATCCAACTGCTCGCGGCTGCGCGCGGCGAGCACGACATCCGCGCCCGCCTCGGCCAAGGCGAGCGCGCAGCCGGCGCCGATACCCCGCGCCGCACCGGTCACCACCGCGACACGACCGTCGAGCCGGAACCGTTCCAGAATGCTCATCCGCCTACCTAATCATCGTGGAATTCCCGGTCGGCCACGGTCGCGCCATGGGGGACTATGTGTGCGTGGAAGGAGAGGTTGACGGCGACAGTAGTTCGACGCGGCCGCGCAGCGTTGGCACCTCTATCAGGCATTGGGTGGGCTACGGCTGGTTCATGTCGTTCGGCACATTCCTACCGCTCGTTGTCTTTCTGGGCAGCTATCTGGTGCACCTAAGCCTCGTCGGCGCGCCGATCGCGAGGTCAGCAAACGGCTTCGGGATCTGGCTCTCCACCTTCGGTCAGGACCCGCCGGGCAAAGACAAACTTGAAGCGCGCCAGGGTGACGCCAACAAGAAGTCGATCGTCGAACGAATAAGGCCCTACTCTCCACCTGGCATGATCGAGCGGCGCGGCCGGCCATTCTCGCTTTGGCAACGATCACTCTGGTTCATATTCGTGGGCTGGTGGCTTGGCGCTATCTGGGTCGTTCTCTCCTGGAGTGTCCTCCTCATGCCCTACCCGTTTCTCGATACCGTCAGGTCCCTCCTCGATGAACTGCCCAGCGTGATGACGCTCGCCGTACCAAAGCCTGCGAATCTCAGCCGCAGCGGTAGCACAGCCAGTGAGGTTGTGGCGAGCTAGCCCGGCGACCACTAGGCGCCCGCCCCCGTCGTCTGGTTCAAGATCTGGCCCTGTGGTGCTCAGCACCTTCGCGGCACTACTGGGCGCTGCCGGCCTCGGCTGCGTCGACCATGGGCCGGCCGTCGAGGGCCTCGACGTAGAGCCGCTGGTAGCAGCGCGACGCGAGGCTGCGCGGCGCGTAGTGCGGCACCGGCGCGCGCTGGACGGCCATCTGCTCTATCAGCGACAGCGCCGGGATGGCCGCGGTGGCGATGTCGGATCGCTGGGCCGGCAGTTGCTCGACCAGGTCGCGGTGCAGTCGCTTGCGGCGATCGACCATCGAGAAGAACCCCAACAGCCTGGGTCGCTTCTTCACCGTGGTCACGAAGTCGGTGAGTTGATCGAGGGTGCGCACCGACAGCACCGTCGGGATCAGCGGGCTGAGCACGGTGTCGGCTACCCGCAGCACGTTCTCGGACACCAGGGAGACGCTTGGCGGGCAGTCGAGGATGACAAGGTCGTAGTCGTCCGAAAGCGGTTCGAGCACCCGGTGCAGGCGCTGCGTAGGCCGCTTGGTGCGGTCGAGCATGAGGTCCATGTGGCGGTAAGTGAAGTCGGCCGGCAGCAGGTCGAGCCGGTCGAAATCGGTGCCCTTGATCGCCGCGTCGATCGGCTTGCGGGCGCGGACGATGCGCTCGCCGCCGCCCTTCACCCGCGGCCGGACCCGGAAGATGTAGGTGGCGGCGGCCTGGGGGTCGAGATCCCACAGCAGCGTGCGGCGGCCCTCGCGCGCGGCGAGGTAGGCCAGGTTCACCGCCGTGGACGTCTTCCCGACGCCGCCCTTGATGTTGTAGACCGCGACGCTGTTCATGCAGGTGCCGCCCCGAGTTGCCCGACGTGGTGGCGCGTGACCTGGCCGCAGAAGCGGGCAAGCCGGCGAGCCATCGTGCGCCGGGCTGCGGCGTCGCGCTGCAGGATGCGCTCGCGCAGTGCGCCGATGGCGAGGATCGTCTCGACCGATTCGCCGCGACCGGAGAGCGTGCTGGCCACCTCGGCCAACGAGCGCCGCTGGACGTCGACGTCCTGGATGTCACCGAGGCAGTCCTGCAGCTGCTTGAGCGCCGCGAGCACGTCGCGGTGCGGGACGGGCGGATAGACGGAGGCGTACCCGTCGAGCAGGTAGCGCATCCGCTTGCATCGGCGGCGCAGCCGGTGCAGCTCGTCGGGGTGGGTTTGGTCGGTCACCCGCACGGCGGCCTTGACGATGCGCCGGTAGGCGAGGCGCGCGTGCTCGGCGGCGACGGCGCGGGTAGTTGGCCCGGGCAGGTCGGCGTCGGCGATCTGCGCGAGGGCGGTGCGCCATTCGCCGCTTAGGGCGCTGCCCCGCGGCGACGCCAGCCCGGCGCGCAGGTCCTGCAGCGCACGCCGGCGCTGGGTGCCCAGGTGCTGGTGCAGGAGCGTCAGGTCCAGACCCGCGCCCACCTCTGTGTCTTCGGCGAACTTGAGTAGCGACACGTCGAGATCGCGCAGCGGAGTGGTGAGCTGCCCGAGCCACGCGAACTCCTCGGCGAAGCGGGCCGCGTGCGTCGGCGGTAGCAGCTCGCCGCCGATGCGCAACATCGAGCGGGACGCGCGGACTGCGGTGCGCATGTCGTGCAGGTACTCGATGTCGACGTCGGCCAGCACTCCCGGACGGACGCTGTCGATGA
>JBPYES010000276.1:0-2927 GCA_051984825.1 Jatrophihabitantaceae bacterium | reverse complement strand
CTGTCGGGGGTCAATCCTGGCGTCCGCGGGCCTGGCCGCCAGCCGCCGGGGACGCGCTGCTGCCAGGCCCACGTGTCGGCGACGGTGTCCCGCAGCGGCCGGCAGTGCAGCCCGGCGGCGACGGCGGTGGTGCTGTCGTGCAGGAAGACGCTTGGCGCTGTCGACCAGAGTGGGACCTCCGTCCACTCCTCGACGTCCTGTTCTGCGAGCCACGAGCCGTCCACCCAGGCAAACCGGGCATCCGAGCCGGTGACGTCGCGGCAGACCGAAAGCAGCTCGTCTCGCGCCGCCACCGGCCCGCCCATCTCGAATGAGCCGGGCGCCTGCAGCAACGCGAACCGGGCGATGTCGCGTGCATCGATGACCGAGACGGGATCGGCGGGCTCGCCGGGGCTGAGCACACGCCCGCCGCGCCCGACGCGGGCGATCCACCACGGCAGCCGGCCCACCTGCGAGTCGTCCGGCCCCACGATGCACCCGGCGCGCAGCACCGTCGAACGCGCCGCGCCGAACGAGCGAACGACAGCAAGCTCGCAGCCGGCCTTGAGCCAGCCGTAGGCGGTCTCGGTATCTGGCGCATCGGCCCGCGTCGCGTCCGGATCGCCGGCATAGACGCCGCCGGTATGGAAGTCGGGCAGCGACGGCCAGCCCGGGAAGACGTTGATCGTCGACACGAACGCGTAATGGCCACATGATGGCGCGAGCAACTGCGTCGCAAGGGCAACCTCGGCGGGCACGTAGCCGGCCGTGTCCACGACGAGGTCGAAGCGCCGGCCCGCCAGTTGCTCCAGGTCGGCAAGCACGGTCCGGTCGCCGACGACGTGCTCAGCACCCTCGGGCGTCGGCCCGGACTTGCCGCGGTTGAACACGGTCACCCGAGCGCCGGCTGCGAGCGCTTCGGCGACCACGGCACGTCCCATGAAGACGGATCCACCGAGCACCAGCACGTCCATCCCATGAGCCCACCAGACTCGGGGCAGGGGCGTCGAGCGTGTTCGCTCTCCGCTCATAGACTGGCAGGCGAGTAAGCATCGCTGGGGGCCGAATGGCCCCATTGGCGGCACGAGCGGTGCGAGCGCGCGATGAGCGCTCGCGCGAAGAGCTAGGAGGCACAGTGCCCATCGCCACGCCTGAGATCTACGCCGAGATGCTCGACCGCGCGTCTGCGGCGGGCTTCGCCTATCCCGCGATCAACGTGACCTCGTCGGAGACGCTCAACGCCGCGCTGCGTGGCTTCGCCGACGCGGGCAGTGACGGCATCGTCCAGGTATCGACTGGCGGCGCCGACTTCCTCTCCGGCACCCACGTGAAGAACATGGTGACCGGTGCCGTGGCACTTGCCGAGTTCGCACACGTGGTGGCCGACAAGTACCCGATCCACGTCGCGCTGCATACCGACCACTGCCCGAAGGACAAGCTCGACAGCTACGTCCGCCCGCTACTCGCCATCTCGACCGAGCGCGTCAGGAACGGCATGCGCCCGCTCTTCCAGTCGCACATGTGGGACGGTTCGGCGGTCCCGCTCGACGAGAACCTGCAGATCGCGTCCGAGCTGCTCGAGCAGGCGGCCGCCGCGGAGATCATCCTCGAGGTGGAGATCGGTGTCGTGGGCGGCGAGGAGGACGGTGTCGTCGGCGAGATGAACGAGAAGCTGTACACCACGCCGGGTGACGCGCTGCGCACCGCCGAGGCGCTCGGCACCGGTGAGCGGGGGCGGTACCTGCTCGCCGCGACGTTCGGCAACGTGCACGGCGTCTACAAGCCCGGCAACGTCAAGCTGCGCCCGGACATCCTGCGCGACATCCAGGAAGTCGTCGGCGAGAAGGTCGGCAAGCAGAAGCCGTTCCAGCTCGTGTTCCACGGCGGATCGGGTTCCCTGCTTGAGGAGATCCGCGAAGCCGTCTCATACGGCGTCGTCAAGATGAACGTCGACACCGACACGCAGTACGCGTTCACCCGCGACGTCGCCGGGCACATGTTCACCAACTACGACGGGGTGCTGAAGATCGACGGCGAGGTCGGCAGCAAGAAGGCGTACGACCCGCGCACCTACCTCAAGCTGGCTGAGACCGGCATGGCCGCCCGGGTCACCAAGGCGTGCGAGGACCTGCTCTCCGCCGGCACGTCCCTCAGCTCATGAGCCACGGGAACTTGCTAGCCCCTCCGACGAAGCTGCCAGACGACCCGGCCATGGCCCGCCTGGACGCCGGCGACGATCCGGCTTTGGTCGCGGCCGCATATCCCGCGTCGTCCGCCGCGTGGGCCGCCCTGGCGGAGAACGCCCTCAAGGACGCCCGGAACGTCGAGGCGTACGCGTACGCCCGCACGGGGTACCACCGCGGCCTGGACGCGCTACGCCGCAACGGCTGGAAGGGCACCGGCCCGGTGCCCTGGGATCACGTCCCGAACCGCGGCTTCCTGCGCGCGCTCAACGCGCTCGGGCAGGCGGCGGACACCATCGGCGAGCAGGACGAGGCGCAGCGGTGCGCGCAGTTCCTGCACGACTGCGACCCTGCGGCGGTCGCGGAGCTCCGTTCCTAGCATCCGTTCGTAGAAGTTGTCCGCGTGTCGCGTCGTTCTAGCACCGCGACGCACGGACAACTCGCAGACAGCAGCGGCCGAGGCGCTAAGCGGGCACGGGCGGTAGCTGCTGGATCGCCTCGGCGATGGCTGCCTCGTCGAGCGCCCGATCCTGCATCGTCCCGGTGAGGTATGCGTCGTAGGCGGCCAGGTCGAGCAGTCCGTGCCCGCACAATGCCGTCAAGATCACCTTCGACTCGCCCGACTCGCGGCAGCGCATCGCCTCCTCGATTGCGGCGGCCAGCGCGTGCGTGGGCTCCGGTGCCGGGACGATGCCCTCGGTGCGCGCGAACTGGACGCCGGCAGCGAAGCATTCGCGCTGCGGCTTGGCCACCGCCTCGATCAGC
>JBPYES010000275.1:0-2136 GCA_051984825.1 Jatrophihabitantaceae bacterium | reverse complement strand
GGGCGTCGGTTCCCGAGGTCCTGGTGGAAGGCGTGCTGGCGCGGCTGGCCGAGTGCGGCTACGACGTGGTGCAGCCCGTCACGACGGCACAGGAAACGCTGGTGTTCGCGCTGCCGCGGGAGATCCGGTCGGTCGGCTAGGCCGCTGAGCGCTCAGACGTCGTATTCCCAGGATTCCGCCGGCGCCCTTCCGGGCGACCGCCCGGGTGTCCGCGAGCGGCTCCGGCGCTCCGTTTGCGGCTCGCGCGGCGGCTCTTGCGAGCCTCCGCCGCGATAGCGAACCTGCGAGATGGGATGATGCGTCCCGCTCGAGCCGTTTGACGGAGGCCGCCCGCGCCTCGGTTCATAGGGCGGCTCGTACGGCTCGCGGCTCTCGTACCGGCTCTCATACCGGCCCCCGAAATTCGTGCCGCTCGGCGGGTCATACCTGTCGCCGTAGGACTCGAAACCGTCGAAACGGCTGCTCCGCGGGGTGGGCCGCTCGTAGGGATTGCGGCGCGTGCGCGGTTCGCGGCGCGGTTCCCGCGACGATTGGCCGCGCGGATCGGCGTCGCCCTCCGGCCGGGGCCGGCGGCGGGACCGCCGAGGCGGCTCGGCGGCGTCATAATCGCGGGCCGACGCGGCGCTGCGGCGCGTGCTGCGCCGCTGACGGTCGGGCCTCTCAGGCCGCGCGGGCCGCTCGACCGGTTCGGACCCATCGCTCAAAGGCTCGCGTGAATGCCGCGAGCGGCTCCGGGCCGAACGCGTGGTCGAGCGGGTGCTGCGCGTCGTGCGGCGGGTCCTCGCCGCAGCAGAACCCGAACGGCGGGCGCGGCGGGACTCGGTGGCGTCGTCGGTGTCGTCGGCGTCGCTATCGGACTGCAGCACCGACTGCGCTTTCGCGACGATGCCGTTGAAGAAGGACTTGACGCCGACGCCGGCGGCCCCCGAAGCGTCGTCAGAGCGACGCGACGCCGCGCTTGTCTTGTGGGCGTTGCCGAAGTACCAGCGGGCCAGTCCGATCGCCAGCACAGCTCCCGCGGTGCCCAGCATCAGCGGGAAGCGCTCGATCAGCGGATAGCCACAGTTGATGAGCAGGTCTTTCAGACGGCCCACTTTGGCATCGTGGAACAGCCAGTAGGCGCCCGGCACGGCCGCGAACAAGATCAGGGGCGGCTGGATGATCGTGGTGAAGATGCCATCCTGACGCACCGCGAGCACCGCGGCCACGCAGCCGACTATGTAGAAGCCCGCGAAGACGTGGGTCAACTCCTTGTGACCAGCATCGATTCCGTAGCCGATGGCGGTCGCGGTGACGGCAATAAGCAGGGCTGCGTACCAGGGGACGCCTGGGATGTTTGGCAGGATCGAACGGTGAGTACCCTCCACCGTCGAACTCGCCCGCTGTGCTGACACATGTAGACCGTACCGGGAATGGGCCGAAAGGCCCGTAAATACCTCGTAGGGATCCTGGGCGTGCCCTGCCGGGCGCACGATCGGCGATGACAATGGTCCCCGGCGCCGGGCGCCGCCACGACCCCTAGACTTGGTTCTCCGTGAGCCTGAGCCTGGGAATAGTGGGTTTGCCCAACGTCGGCAAGTCGACCTTGTTCAACGCGCTGACCCGGAACAACGTGGTGGCGGCCAACTATCCGTTCGCGACGATCGAGCCCAATGAGGGCGTCGTCCCGCTGCCCGATCCCCGGCTGGACAAACTGGCCGAGATGTTCGATTCCGAGAAGATCGTGCCGGCGCCGGTGACGTTCGTCGACATCGCCGGCATCGTCAAGGGCGCCTCCGAGGGCGCCGGCCTGGGCAACAAGTTCCTGGCCAACATCCGCGAGTGTGACGCGATCTGCCAGGTGGTGCGAGTGTTCGCCGACGACGACGTCGTGCACGTCGACGGCAAGGTCGATCCGAGCGCCGACATCGAGGTGATCGAGACCGAGCTGATCCTCGCCGACATGCAGACCCTGGAGAAGGCCATCCCGCGGCTGGAGAAGGAAGCCCGCAACAACAAGGAGCGCAAGCCGGTGCACGAGGCGGCCACCGCCGCGGAGGCCGTGCTGGATTCGGGCAAGACGCTGTTCGCGGCCGGCGTCGACGCGTCGCTGCTGCGCGAGCTGAATCTGATGACCACCAAGCCGTTTCTGTACGT
>JBPYES010000274.1:0-18372 GCA_051984825.1 Jatrophihabitantaceae bacterium | reverse complement strand
CCGCCGAGATACTGGTTGGCCAGGTCGCGAAGTTGCTGTTGATCGACCCCGACGGCCGCAGGCGAGACCTGCTTGTCGTCGCCGATGACCACCATCTTCGGCGCGAGATATTGCAGGAAGGTCGCCTCCAGACCTGCTTGGGACGCCTCGTCGACGACGACCAGGTCGAACATGTTCGGCGCGACCCGCAGCTGCTCAGCGATCCTGTAGATCGGCATGATCCATACCGGAACCGCGGTGCGACAGCGATCCATCGCCTTGCGAATGTCGGCGCGCCGCCGGTCGGCGTACTTCCCAGTGCCCCGGCCGAGGCGACGTACGAGCTGTGCGTACTGATGAAGGTCGGCCTGGGCGCGGCCCGTGAGCCGGCCGGGCGACACCGCATGCGTCCAGGCTCGTACGGCGGCCAGCCTCTCGACCTGGCCGCGAAGCTGCTCCTCGATCACTGCGGCTTTGGCCTGCAGGGCATTGACATCTGTGGCGTCCTGGCTCAGCAGCCAGTCACCGGTGGCGGCCCAATCCCACGATGCCCCGAGCTTGCCGAACCGGGTCGACCAGTCGCTGTCCCCTGGAGAATGCACGACGGCCTCATGCAGGGCCGGCGCGGCATCCCGCAGGCGCCCGCCCAGGGTGTCGCGTCGCACCGTCAACCCGAGGACGTCATGCAGCCGTTGCAGTCGCCGGTATGCGGCGGCGTACTGATCATGATTGCGCGCCTGGATTGCCAGGTGCAGTCGGTGCACACACGCTGCCGCGTCGGACCAGCGGGCAGCTGACTCCACCTGCTCGCCAAGTGCTTCCAGTGGCCGCGACGCCAGCGCGTGTTCCTCCTCGGCCGCGGCGGCATCGACCAGAGCGGCGTAGCCGAGAACCGAATCGAGATCGCTCCAGTCCGGCTTGGCGATGCCGACGGCGTGCAGGTATTGCTCCTCCGCCGCGAGCCGATCGCTGAACGCCAGGACGCGCTGCAGCTGCTGTGCCTCCGTCACGTGCCAGGCCAGCCGCTCGCCGAGCGTGTCCTCGTCGGCGACCTGGACAGTGGTGGGCCAGGCGCGGTCGAGTGCATCGAGTGCTCGCCGCGCGGCGATGTACGTGACGACTGCGCGGATCTGGTCGGCCGTCACCGGGGGCCGACCGTTCACGCGCACCGTCTCGAACACCAGGGCGCACTGCTTGACGGTCTTCGCGGTCAGCGCACCGATCTTCGGGCGGCCATCGGCAAGCGTTTTGATCTGCCCGCCGCCGTCTAGGTAGCCGAGCAGGCTCTGCGCGAGCGCATCGATGCTGCCGATATCGGGGCTCTCGATGCGAACCTCGGTCAAGGGGCCCAGGGCGTTGACCATCGGCGACACGTGGCGGATCAGGCCGTCGACCTGCTCAGCTCGGGACTGCCAGAACTCGCGCCGTCCCGAGCGCACGTCCGCCAGCGCATCGTTCATCCACGACTCGCGACGCTGTTCGAGCTCGCGCGCCTCACGAGCCAGCTCGTGCATGCGCGCCCGCAACTGCGCGCGATCTTGAGCAGGGAGGTCGCGGATGGAAGTGAACGCCTCGTGCCGGCTCGCCTCATCATGCACGTGCCTGGCGTCTTCCGCGGCGTGCTCTCGTTCGCACAGGTCGGCGAACTGCTGGGGCGACGGCAGGTCTGCGATGTCGAGCAGGCGGCTGCGGGCTTCCGGCTCGTCCGCCGTCACGTCCTCGTCGCGCACGAGCGCCAGCCACGCGAGCGCCTCGTCGTTCGTCAGCGGCGCGTCGGACACCGCGATACTGCCGAACGTCGTCAGCCACCCGTACTGATCTGCTTCGGCGGCGTACTGCTGCGCGATCGCGGCCAGCGTTCCCCGGTAGCGCCGGTAGCTGTGCTCGACAACCTCCCGCTCGCGGGACTCCAGCAGCTGCCGGCGCAGCAGGGCGCGTTGCTGCCCGAGCTCGTCGATGCGGGTCAGCGCGTCGTCGATGTCGCGCTGGGATCGTTGCGCGTCGTAGCCCGCTGCTTCCGCGGCGATGCGCTCGACGGCAACTTCGAGGTTCGACAGGTCCTCACGCGAGCCACCGACCACTGCGACGCTCAACGGCTGTATCTGCGCAGGCAGCTTGTCGCGCACCTCCTTGAGCGCACGGTCGGTGTGCGCGGCCACCAACACCCGTTTTCCCTGGGCGAGCAGCTGCGAGATCAGGACCGCCGCCGTGTGCGTCTTCCCGGTGCCGGGCGGGCCCTGAACCACCGTCTGCGCCTTGCTGTCGACGCTGCGGATGATGTCCAGCTGCCCGTCGTTGACGGCTAACGGCAGGAACGGATCGTCGTCCACCAGCACCAATGCGCCGGGGGTCGGATCCGGCGTCGACATAGGCCGGTGGTCCGGGTCGATCAGCGGGACGACGCCGTCGGGAACCTCACCGGCCGCACGCAGTTGCTGCACGATCGTTCGGTAGACCTCGACGAGCCCCTGCTGCGACCGTCTGCGCAGGACGATCGCCGGCGCGTACGCGGCGATCGGTGTGGCCGCGTACTGGGGCGGCTCGTCCGTGTCGTCGTAGCGTCCCGCGGAGTCCAGGGTGTGCACCAGGCGGCGGGCCAGCGCGCCGGCTGCCTCGCGGTTCATCGGGTGCGCCGCGAATTCGCGGGCCTCGGCCTTGACGGCGTTGATGCGCTGCGGATCGGTGAGCAGTTGCGGATCGAGCATGTCCAGCTCGACCGAGATCACCTCGGACGCGGGGACCAGCACGACGGCCATGTCGCCGGTGTCCTCGTCGAACTTGATCGACGCGGGGCTGGTCAGCAGGTGCCGACGCGCCGGCTCCGCGTCACCGGCCCGCCACGCCAGGCAGCCGGTTCCGGCGATCAGCTCGAACTCTTCCGGGTGGGCGGTGAGACTCACGTGGGTTGCGAACAGCCGCCCGTACAGGGTGCGCACGGGCTCATCGACGCGCTCCTGCTCGGCCCACGGCCGCCACAGCTGGATCCAGGTGTCGAAGCACGCCTGGATGGCCGGGGCGGCGTCCACCGGTAGCTGCTCGTTGAGCGCGGGCGTGCCACTGGCGTCGTCGGGATCGCTGGTGAGCCAATCTCGTAGCTCCGGGGGCGGGGCGGGTGGCTCGCTGCGCGGAACCCGTCGGATGACGAGGACCTTGGCGTCCTGCTCGGGCGTGCCGGCCCGCACCGGACAGTCGACGGCCGGATGCGCGGGCACATCGGCCAGCCAGACGACATCGCCCTCCCGCTCGTAGGCGTCAACGGTTCGTACCAGTCTGGTGCGCAGCGCCTGCGCCTGGGCGAGGAACTCGAAGAGGTTGATCGCCTTTCCCAGACGCGGATCCCCCTCACTGGGCGCGTCCTCACGCGTCGCCTGGAACCTCATTCGCGGGCGCTCCTTCATGCGCTGCTTGCCGGCCGACGGGTCGGCACCCGCGTAGACGATCGCGCGGATGCCGCCACAGAACAAGCAGACCACAACGGAGCTGGTCAGGCTCGGCGAGCCCGCGTGGTATCGCTGGTCGGTGGTACCGGAGAAGCAGCGATCGAAGGGGTTACGAGGGCTGTGCGGCCACGATGAGGCGGTCGATGTCCGGTGCGTTGGCAGTGGGGTTGGCGAACTGGACCGTGTTGGTGCCGGCGTTGAGGTGCAAGGTCACGTTCATGACGCCGAGCGTGTTGAAGTCGGTGGTGACCGCGAACGTCAACGTCTGCGCCGTGCCGCCGTTGACGCTGACCATGGCCTGCCGCGAGGGTGGCCCGTTGAGGTAGGCGATGGTGACGGCGTAGTCGCCGTCGGCCGGTGCGCTGATGCCGTTGAACGTCAGCACACCGCTCTTGCCGATGAAGCCGATCTTCTTGCCGCCCGAGCAGGCCGTGCAGTTAGAGATGCGCGCCTGCCCGACGAGTGTGTTCGTCGGCGATTCGGCCTCGTACGACGTGGCTGCCGGTGGAGTGGTGGCGCCGTCGGCGACGGACAGCCCCTCGAACGTCACCGTTGCGGGCACGCCGCTCGCATGCGACGTGACGAACAGCCCGGCGTCTTGCTGGTCGGCCTGGCCGGACACGGTGGCGGTGCCGACCGGCAGCCACCCGTTGCCGTCGAAGGAGTAGTACCCGGCGTAGGTGGCGCCGCTGGTCCGCTGCAGCTTGAGGTGGACGGGCAGGGTCATCGGGTTGGTTCCGTTACTCGGGGTCACCGTGTCCATGTGCGTGCCGCCGCTGCTCGCCGACTGCAGCTGGATGCCACCGCTCGGCGACTCGTAGAGCGCGACTCCTTCCGGACCGGTGCCCGCCGCGGTCATGTCGTTGCGGATGAGAATGCCGGCCGCGCCCGACCCGGTGAGCGCCTGCTGCGCGGAGACGACCGTGTCGACCGTCGAGGACGTCCCGACTGCGCCGGGTCGGTAGATCGCGCTGTAGGCGTCGCTGGACGAGGTGAGCCCCGCACCGGCGCCGCTGATTCCGAACTCCTGGCCGGACTGGGCGAAATATGCCTGGGCGTCGGTCGCGGACGAGAACGTCCGGAATGGTGCGGTGACCGGTGGGCTGGTGACCGCCGTCTGGGTGGCCGACGTGGTCGCCGATTGCGTGCCGTGCCAGCCGAAGGATGCCGTGCCGGTGACCTGATCGGTCTGGAACAGCTGATCCGGCACCGGCGGAATCACGTCGAACGTCGTCTGCACCGACTGGCCGCTCTCGACGGCCCCGAACGTGGTCGACGAGGTCGGCCGAACGCTCCATCCACTGGGAGCAGAAAGACTCAGCTGCACTTGCTGGGCGGGCAGCACGCCGTTGTCGGTGAACGTCTCCGTGGCTGTGCCCGCAACGCCTGCGGTCAGCGCCGACAGGCCGCTGATGCCGAGGGTGGTGTTCGGCGGCACGCGGGTCGGGTTGTCGACCGGCGAGACGCGGTACATGACGGTGCTGTGCGGGTCGACCACGGCGCTGATCGTGCCGGCCGTCTCGGTGCTCTGGTGCGTCCAGAGGTCGCGCAGCGTGTATCCCGTGCTGCCCCCGGCCAGGCCGGCGGCCTGCGCGGTCGTTGAGATCGTGGCCGGCGTGCCTGTCTCGTTGAACAGCGCCACCGACACGTCGCCGTTGGCCAGCGGCTTGGTGAGCACCCAGTGGCCGTTGTCGTTGCTGACGATCGTGCCCTGGGCGCCTAGCGCATCCTGGTCGACGGCGATCACGTCGGTGTTGGTGTAGATCGCCAGGGTGGCTGGGCTCGCGTTGCGTAGATCGGTGCCGGCGATCAGAGGTGCGGCCATTTCCGACCACAGGCTGAACTCGCTGCGGTATTCGGCGTCGCTCTGCCCGCCGTTGCCGACCTCGAGCATGTCCGGGTCGTTCCACGCGCCGGGCTTGGCCAGGCCGGCCAGCTGCACGTTCTTCTTGAAGTTCGACAGCATGCTGCTGTACAGGTCGTGGATGTCACCCGTGGTACGCCACAGGTTGCCGATCTCGGGCCATGCCGAGTTCGGCACGCCGAAGTCGGTCTTCTCGCAGATGCTGAACACGATCGGCTGGCCGGTCAGTTGCGTCGCCCGCGCCAAGGCATCGCGCATGTCCGTGTAACGCTTGATCGTCGCCGGGATGTTCTGCTGGTCGGCCGGCTGGTTGCAGTCGTCGTACTTGAGGTAGTCGACGTGCCATTGCGCGAACAGCAGCGCGTCGGCGTCCTCGTGCCCGAGGCTGCCCGGGAAACCGTGGCTGCTCGAACACGTCTTGCTCCCGGAGTCCTCGTAGATGCCGAGCTTGAGCCCGTCATGGTGCACGTAGTCGGCCACTGCCGCGATGCCGTGCGGGAACTTCGCCGGATCCGGCACGAGGTTGCCGTCCGCATCGCGCTGCGGCAGCGCCCAGCAGTCGTCGATGTTGACGTACTGGTAGCCGGCGGCCTTCATGCCGTTCGCGACCATCGCGTCAGCGGTCTGCTCGACCAGTTGCTCGTCGACGTTGCAGCCGAACGCGTTCCATTCGTTGAAGCCCATCGGCGGAGTAAGCGCTAGGCCGTTGGCGAGCGCGGACGCGGGGGCTGCAGTCAGCGCCGAGACGGCGACGGCACCCGCAATTGCGAGAACAGCGGCAAGGGCGGCGGCGAAGGGCTTGCGCATCAGGTGACTCCTCGTGGCGGGACCAACTGCCGCGAGCCAGACAACCACTCGTGATTCAACAAAGTCAATAGCTAAGTGTTGGATCTGATGTCAGAGCTTGTTGGTTCCTGATGTGATCGCGGACAGCTACAACCCCTGCGGGAAGTGGAGGAACCGGTCCGGGTCGTAGCGCAGCTTGAGCTCGCGTAGCCGGGCCAGGTTCGCGCCGTGGTAGGCCGTGAGCGGATCGTCGAGGTCGGGGTCCGGGAAGTTGGGGTAGACGCGACCCGAGCCGTGGGGGTGCGCGATGTCCCAGGACTCGTCCACCCAGGTGTCGCTGCGGCCGGCCGGCAGCTGCTGCAGATGCTCGAGCAGGAACAGCTCGTCGCGGTGCGCGAACGCGGTGGCCGACTCGTCGGGCCTGTTGTAGGCACCACCCCACGGGGTGAAGTTGAGTTCGCGGTACGTGCCGTACTCCCTAGTGGCCGCAAAGCCCGCGAGGAGCTGGTCGATAACCGCGCGGGGGAGCTGCCGGGCGAAGAATTCCGAGCGGCTGTGCTCGTAACGCGGCCCGGAACCGGGTGGCTCGGCGCCCAGCCCGGACAGGGCCGGCTTGGCCTGTTCGTAGGGCAGCTCGGCAACCTCGCTGGTTGCCGGTTCGCCGCACGGTGCGAGCAGGCGTTCGGTGTCGGTCCGCGAGCCGAGATGGATGCCGAACAGGTGCAGGGTAGGTGCGCGTTCGGGGTCGGTGCCGGCGACGACGCGGATGTTGGCGTTCAGTCCCTCGTCGGTGCCGGCCGCAAATGCCTGCCAGCGCTCGATGACGTCGGCGGCATCGTCGTGCGGCCAGGTGAGGTGGAACAGCGTGGTTGCCGGGTCGGGAACCGTCGCGAATGTCAGCCTGGTGACCACGCCGAACTGCCCGCCGCCGGCGCCCCGCAACGCCCAGAGCAGGTCAGGGTCGTCATCGGTGTGGACGATGCGGCCGTCGGCCAGCACCACCTCGGCGGAGAGCAGGCGGTCGCACGTCAACCCATAGGCTCGCCCGAGCTGGCCCAGCCCGCCGCCCAGTGTCAGCCCGGCGATGCCGACCGTCTGGCCGCAGCCGATGTTGAGGGTGCGGCCGTGCCGCCACAGCTCGGCGTAGAGCTGCTGCAGGCGGGTTCCGGCGCCGACGGTGGCGGTGTCGCCATCGACCGTGACCTCGTGCATCGCGGCGACGTCGAGCACTATGCCCGTGGTGGACGATCGCCCGGCGAAGCAGTGCCCGCCGCTGCGCGGAGCGACGTGCAGCCCCGATCGGCGAGCGAACGCGATCGTCTCAGCGACGTCGCCGGCGCTGATGGGCCGTACGACGGCTTGCGGTTTGGCGTCGTAGAAGCGCTCGAGCGCGGGCTTGCGTACCTCGTCGTAGACGGGGTCGCCGGGCTGGATGACGGTGCCGTCGATCGCGGCGCGCAGCGCGTCGAACATGTCCGCAGGCTAGCCGAGCAGTCCGACGCTCCTCCTTGCTGTCCGGTCCGTCACTCAGCCTTTGCGGCGTTATTAAACACGACTATCCTGGTTAAAAACAGCTCGATCTCAGGCAGGGGTGTGTCGTGAACCTGGTTGTGTACGGGGATTTCAGCTCGCCCGACTCTTATCTGGCCAGTCGCCGCGTCGACGCTCTTACCGCGGCCGGAGTGGTGGTCGAGTGGCGCGCGGTCGAACGCTCACCGCTGGTGCCCGTCAGTGGGCGTCGCCTGCTGGCGGCGGAGCAGGACGCTCTCGCGGACCGGTTCGCGGCGCTGGACGGGCTGCTGCTGCCCGGGGAGACGCTGCCCTGGTCGATGCCGGCAATCGTGCCGAAGACCGAAGCGGCTGTGTCCGCATATGCGGCGACCGAGTCGGGTGACGACGTGCGACGCCTGTTGTTCGAACTGTATTGGCTGCACGGCGCCGACATTGGAAACCCGGCGGTACTGCGCACCCCGTTGACCGGGCCGATCCTGCGGGCAGGGTCGGACGCTGCTCCGCTGCGTGAATCGGGCTACGCCGTCAGTGTGGATCGCGGACCAATCACAACCGCCGCCTACCGGCGCATCCGGTGCTGGCGGACGGAGTGGCAGCAGCTGGGCAGCTTGCGCTTGCCCGTGCTGCTGGTCGGCGGCGCGACGCTGTCCGGGATCGATGCGCTGCGGCGACTGGGCAAGGAGATCACGTATGCCGCTGCAGCGGTGCAGCCGGAGCTGGACGATCCGCGTCGCTACCCGCAGGTGACTGTTCGGCCACCGGCCGCCTGGGTGTCGCAGATCGGCGGCCGGTGGCGCAACGTCTACCGGCGGAATGGTGTGGATTGACGTCGGCTCGGGACAGGGACGATATCGGCGGCCGTGACGATATCGCCGAGCTGCTGCGCGCTTTCTACGGCCGGGCGTTTCGCGATGAACTGCTGGGGCCGGTATTCGTCGATGTCGCCCGAATGGATCTGGCCGCGCATCTGCCGGTGATGTGTGACTTCTGGCAGGCGGTTCTGTTTCGTAGCGGCGGATATCACGGCAATGCGTTTCGGCCGCATCAGCGGTTGCACCAGCAGGCGCATCTCACGCCGGCACATTTCGCGCAGTGGCTGACGCTGTGGCGGGCGGCGGTGGATGACCGGTTCAGCGGCCCGAAGGCGGACCTGGCGAAGCTGCAAGCGGAGCGCATTGCCGGCTCGATGAGCCGTCGCATCACGGGTAAAAGCGCGAAGCCGACACCAGCCCTACTTGCGCGCGACGAAGATCCCGTGCGCGCCGTGTTCCGCGTCGACCATCGCGTGGTCGATTAAGGGGTAGTGCCCCGGCGCGGGCGCGACGAATTCGACGAAGCCGCCCTGTGCGGGGGCGAGGTCTAGGGCCTGCGCGGCACCGTGTTCCGGGTTGCCCGGCCGCAGCACGTAGGCGCCTTCTTTGAACACCGTGTCGAACTGGGTGCCCACCACATGGAACGACGTCGGTAGTTGCGGCCCGGCGTCGACCACCCACACTCGTACGCGTGTGCCGGCGGTGATCGCGATGGGGCGTGGTCGTACTGGTCGACGTAGCCGTTGAACATGATCGCGTCCGGAGCCTTGGCGTCGATCTTGGCCTCGTCGGCGGTACCGTTCTGCGCGCCGATGTACAGCTCGGACTGCACGAGCACGAACTGCTGGGCAACGTCGTCCACGTCAGGCGGGTCAATGATCACGGCCCCGTACATGCCATTAGCGATGTGCAGGGACATCGGCATCGTGCTGCAGTGATAGAGCCAAGCCCCGGAGTAGTTCGCGGTGAACTGGTACGTCAGGGAATGCCCCGGGTCGATCGAGCGCATGGGCCCGTCCGGATCCACGGCGCCGGCGTGGAAGTCGATGCCGTGCGCCATGTCGCCGTCGTTGCGGATCGTCACGAGACGCCGGCGTCGTGGTCGTGATCAGCACCGATGCGACCCGGTCGTTGACCTCCAGACCGTAGACCAGGCCGAGGGCGACGATATCGACCCCAAGTTCGGAGTCTGACACGTCGCGCAGCATCTCGCGCAGCTGATCAGCCTCCGTGGCGCTGGTGAGCAGTGCCGTAATCGACAGCGGTCCCGTGCTCATGCCCTGTATTTTTCACGAGTAAATTGATAGAAACAAGTGAGCGTAGTGCCGATCACGGTCGAGAAGGAGATCGCCATGACGCCTAAACCCGCCGACACGTCCGAGCGAGCTGCGACACCAGGTCGTACGAACGACGCGGCGATCGCCGCCGTCCGCGCCCACCACGCCGAGCTGGCCGAGCAGCTGCAAGACCGCACCAGTGCAGTGCTGAGCCGCGCCCGAGCCGGTGACTGCACGGCCGAACGCGACGAACTGCACGAGTGGTACCGGGCGGTGCTGCTACCGCACATTATCGCCGAGGAAGAGGCCCTCTACAGCCAGGCTGCTGACTTTGACACGACCCGGCTACTGGTCTCCGGCATGCTCGTCGAGCACCGCGCCTTGGTGACGCTGATGGCCGAGCTCGCGCTCGCCCGGCAGCCACTCGACGTCGCGACAATCTCGGCATCAGCCCTGGCGCTCTTCCGTACGCACCTGATCAAGGAGAACGACCTGCTGCTGCCCGCGCTCGACGCCGCGGGGCTGGACCTTGCCGCCGCCTTGGACGGCCTGCAGGACGTTGCCGGGCACTCCCGTCCGGCGGCCGACACGGCGGGCGGCTGCAACTGCGGGCACGATGCCGGCGCCGAAGAGCTCGACGTGCGTGCGCTTCCACACGGACAGCGGCACGAGATCATCTTCGCGAAGCTCGGCGCACTCGGGCGCGGCGAGACCCTGCTCATCGTGAACGACCACGACCCCAAGCCGCTGCGGTACCAGACCTCGGCACTGTGGCCCGGGCGATTCGGGTGGACCTATCACGAGAGCGGTCCCCAGGTCTGGCAGGTCGCGATCACCCGTGTCGGCTGAGCGCGACGTCGTCGGCGCGCTGACCCGGGTACTGGTGCGTGCCTGCCGCGCGCTCGCTGATGCGGGCCGGCCGAACGAGGCCGGGCAGCTGGCCGCCGACGCCTGGGTGGTCGTACGCGGCGGCTATCCGCGCCATGCCCAGTACTTGGACGGAGCGATGCACTACATCGCGCGCCGAGGCCGACAAGCTACGGCCGAATCGATCAGAAAGGTCAGTGCAATGACAATCGACGAGCCCGTCCTGGATGTGCGCAACGAGATACCCCGCCAACGTCACGAGCTGATCTTCGATGCCTTCACTGTGCTCGGCCCGGGCGACACGTACGTGCTGGTCAACGACCACGACCCCAAGCCGCTGCGGCATCAGTTCGAAGCCGAGCATGCCAACGAGTTCACCTGGGAGTACCTCGAGGAGGGCCCTGAGGTGTGGCGGGTCCGCATCGGCCGCACAGCCGCTGCCGGCCCTGATCGGCGCGCGGGCTTCTGGCCCGACTGGCGTGCCGCAGCCAGATACTCACCCGATGAGCCCGCGATCCACGTTCTTCTCGACTGCACCGAACTGAAGGTCGTCCTCGTCACGCTGAGCCCAGCACATGAGCTCCCGGCACACCCCGGCCCTGCCGCCTGCTTCCACATACTCGCCGGGACCGGGAGCGTCGTCGTTGACGACGAGGAGATCAGCGTCTCGGCAGGCAGCACGGTCATCGCGCCGAGCGGGTCACGACGCGCTGTTCGGGCCGGCACGCAGCTCGTCTTTCTCGGCAATCTCGGCAACCCCGCCGCCGAGGACGTGCATCGCTGAGCGCGGCCGGCCGGCGTGTGCCTCGGCTTCGAGCCGGTCGAGCAGATGCGGGTAGTGGTATTCGAAGGCGGGGCGTTCGGAGCGGATGCGCGGAATGAACGTGAAGTTGTGCCGCGGCGGTGGACTGCTCGTGGCCCATTCCAGAGAGTTGCCGTGGCCCCAGGGATCGTCAGCGGTGACGAGCTCCCCGTAGCGGTACGAGCGGTACACGTTGTAGATGAACGGCAACATGGACGCACCGAGGATGAACGAGCCGATCGTCGAAAGCGTGTTGAGCGTCGTGAAGCCGTCGCTCGGTAGGTAGTCGGCGTAGCGGCGTGGCATACCTTCTGCGCCGAGCCAGTGCTGTACCAGGAATGTCGCGTGGAACCCGATGAAGGTCAGCCAGAAGTGCAGCTTGCCCCATCGCTCGTCGAGGTACCGGCCGGTGAACTTGGGAAACCAGAAGTAGATGCCGGAGTAGGCGGCGAACACGATGGTGCCGAACAGCACGTAGTGGAAGTGCGCCACTACGAAGTAGGTGTCGGTGACGTGGAAATCGACGGGCGGACTGGCGAGCAGGACTCCGCTCAGACCGCCGAACAGAAAGGTGACCATGAACCCGACGGCGAAAAGCATCGGGGTTTCGAAGGTAATGGCGCCACGCCACATCGTGCCGATCCAATTGAAGAACTTGATGCCGGTCGGGACCGCGATAAGGAACGACATGAGCGAGAAGAACGGCAGCAGTACCGCTCCGGTGGCGAACATGTGGTGGGCCCAGACCGTCATCGACAAGGCGGATATCCCAACAGTCGCGAGGATCATGCCCTTGTAGCCGAACAGCGGCTTGCGGCTGAATACGGGGATGACTTCCGTGACGATGCCGAAGAACGGCACCGCGACGATGTACACCTCGGGATGGCCGAAGAACCAGAACAGGTGTTGCCACAAGATTGCCCCGCCATCGGCCGCGTCGAAGATGTGCGAATGCAGGTTTCGGTCGACCCACAAGGCGAGCAGTGCTGACGTCAGAATCGGGAATACGAGCAGGACGAGCAGGCTGGTGACGAAGATGTTCCACGTGAAGATGGGCATCCGGAACATCGTCATGCCCGGGCAGCGCAGCGTGATGACCGTGGTGATCATGTTGACGCCGCCGAGGATGGTGCCTAGCCCAGCCACCGCGAGTCCCATGATCCACAGGTCGGCACCGGTGCCGGGACTGTTGGCGGCGCCGCTGAGCGGGGCATACGCGACGCGAACCAGCCGAAATCCGGTGCGCCGCGGGGGGTGAGGAAGCTGGAGACCGTCAGCAAGCCACCGAACAGGTACAGCCAGTACGACAACGCGTTCAGGCGTGGGAACGCGACATCTGGTGAGCCGATCTGCAGCGGCAGCACGAGATTGGCGAACCCGAACACCAGCGGTGTTGCGAACAGGAGCAGCATGATCGTGCCGTGCATCGTGAACAGCTGGTTGTACTGCTCGGGCGTGAGGAACTGCAGGCCCGGGCGGGCCAGCTCAGCGCGCATCAGCAGCGCCAGCACCCCGCCGAGCATGAAGAACACGAACGACGTAACGAGGTACATGCGGCCGATCAGCTTGTGATCGGTCGTGCGTAACAACTGCCCGACGCGGGAGCCCTTCGTGACCGGCCGGGCCGGGAACGGCCGACCGGTGATCGGCTCCGCGCGGACCGTTTGCTCCTGATCGATCGTGGTCATGACGCGTGCCGGTCCGGCCGGCGGATCACGACGGCTCGGTCTCTGCCGGCGCGGGATGACCCGACACGAGTTCAGTGTCCACCCCGAGCGGACCGAGCTGTGCTGCACCGCCTGGCGATCCGAGCGGTTCGCGCCGGCCGGGCAGCGGTTCGCTGAAGAACCGAGCGTTGTCGGCGAGGTAGATCTGCCACTTGTCCGGCAGGTCGTCCTCGTAGTAGATCGCCTCGACGGGGCACACCGGTTCGCAGGCGCCGCAGTCGACGCACTCGTCCGGGTGGATGTAGAGCGAGCGGCCGCCTTCGTATATGCAGTCGACCGGACATTCTTCGACGCAGGCGCGGTCCATCACGTCGATGCACGGCTCGCCGATCACGTACGCCATCGCGGCTGCTCCTGGTGAGTGGCGACGGTCATGATCTCTCCTTCCAGGTGAGGGGCGCCGGCGCCTGGTCAGGTAGCCAGCAGTGCCCCAAGTGCGATGAGAGCGAGGCTCAGCAGGCCGATCGCCGCCCGCAGTAGCGTCGCGGCGCGGGCTCCCCGGAGGACCTGGGCGGCCAGCCGCCGGTCTTGGGGTGCGGCCAGGGCGGCGGCGCGCAGGCGGGTCATTCGCCGGGCCTGTGCGACACCGACGGCCAGCGAAACAATTAGCGCGACCGCGATGAGGACGGACGCGGTGACGGCGCCGTCCCATCCGTGGTCGCTGAGCAGCCCGGCGCCCGTACCGAGCGCGATGACCAATGCCGGGACGCCGACGAGAATGTAGGAGCGGCCCAGTGCCTTGAAGAACGCGACGCGCTGGCCCGCTTCGAGGGTGCGGGTCGCGACCTGAGCCACGACCGCGATGGCAACGTACCCGCCGACCCAGATACAGCTGGCCAGCGTAAAGATGCCGAGCAGTATGGCCTCGCTGGTGGCAGACATGGTGCTGCCCTCAGGTGTGCCGGCGGGTGACGCGCACTGCAGGCGAACCAGCCGCTGCCCGCAGTTCGAATCCGTAGCCGGCTCCGTCGAAGTCGCGCATCCACTTGCACACCTGCTGTAGCTCAGCGCCGCGACTGGAGCGGACGTCGGCGGACTGGCCAGCCCGCAGCCGCAGGAGTCGTTCGATGCAGATCTGCACGGCCCGACCCGGAGGCAGTGCATCGAGCTGGATCAGCACCGGCGTGTCGTCCGGGAATTGCCAGACTTGGGCGCCCGAGCGCAGATCGGCGGCTGCCGGTACTTCCTTGCGCGCGTCGGTGAATATCGCTAGGGCGGCTCGCTCGGCCAGCAGGTGATGCTCGAAAACACGAAGCAACTGCTCGACGAGGCGTCCCAGCTCCTGAAGTGTGCACGTGGCAGGCTCGGCCGCGTCGAGACGCTCGGTGAGTGTGTGCAGGCGCGCATGCTCGGCGCTCAACTCGGTGAACGGTGGCGCCGCGCTGCTCGGATACAGCAGGACCTCCTCGTCGGACGCCTGGCGCAGCACCTCGGTGCGCACGAACCTGATCAACGTGCGTAGCTCGGCGTCCGGCCACACCTGGGCTGCAATCAGGGCCAGTACCGAGTCGGCGCGCCGGCGCAGATCGCGCAGCAATAGCGCGTGTTCTCCGGCCAACGCGTGGCGGTCGGCCTCGAGTGTGGTGGCTGGCGACCAATCCTTGGTGCTCGTGATTGCGGCCATCGCGCCTCCGATCTCCGCTCTCGAGTTTACATGAGTTGATTCAGTAAAATTAAGAGCTGGTGTGGTGAGCGCGCGCACATCTTTCAATGCCGCGAGGAGCGACCCAGACTTCGTCAGCGGATGCGCAGGCGCTCAGTCGCGCCGCATTCGACCGGCAGGAAGCACAGTTGCGCCACATACGGCACGATTGACCGGTCGCGGAAGGGACCATAGTCTGTGGCCGGATAGTCAGCCGCCCGGGAAGCTCGGGATCATGACGACAGAGACACGGCAGTCGGCACCCATCGACAAGGCTGTGGGTCGCCGCCCAGTACTGATGTTGGTGCTTGCGACCATCGGGTTCGCGGTCAACTTCTGGGCGTGGGCGCTGCTGTCGCCGCTGGGACCGCGGTTCAAGGATTCTCTGCACCTATCGGCGTTCGCGCAGGCGCTGGTCGTCGCGGTGCCGGTCCTTGTGGGCTCCGTCGGCCGCATCCCGGTGGGAGCATTGACCGACCGGTTCGGCGGCCGACTGATGTTCCCGGTCGTGTCATTCGTGTCGATCGCGCCGGTGCTCTACCTCGGCCTGGCCGGCCACTCCAGCCTTGCCGGGTTGCTTGTGGGCGGCTTCTTCCTCGGCGTAGCGGGGACGGCGTTCGCGGTCGGTGTGCCGTTCGTGAATGCCTGGTTTCCGCCGCAGCGACGCGGGACCGCCATCGGGATCTTCGGCGCCGGCATGGGCGGCACCGCGATCAGTGCGCTGACGACGGTCAAGCTGGTCAAGGCGCACGGCATCGCGTTCCCGTTCGTGCTCACGGCGATCGTGCTCGCCTGCTACGGCGTGCTCGCCGCGCTGCTGCTGCGTGACTCTCCGGCACGTGTCGTGCCGACGCAGCCGCTCCTGGTCCGCCTCGCTGCAGCGGTGCGGGTGCCGGTCACCTGGCAGGCGTCCGTGTTGTACGCGGTGGCCTTCGGCGGGTACGTCGCGTTCAGCGTGTACCTGCCGACCTATCTCAAGAACGCCTACGGGTTGAGTCAGTCCGACGCGTCGAACAAGATGGCTGGCTTCGTGCTGCTGGCGGTGGTTATGCGCCCGATCGGCGGCTGGCTGTCGGATCGGTTCTCGCCCAGCCCGGTGCTTGTGGGTTCGTTCTCCGTCGTCGCCGTGGCGGCACTCGTGCAGGCGTCCACGCCGTCGCTGACTCCGACCGGCACCATCGCGTTCCTGATCATGGCTGCCGCCCTGGGCGCCGGAGCGGGAGCGACGTTTGCGCTCGTCGCGAGACGCGCCCCGGCGAGCCAGGTCGGTTCCGTCACCGGCGTGGTCGGCGCAGCCGGTGGACTCGGCGGATTCGTGCCGCCGCTCGTCATGGGCGCCGTGTACGGAGGGCTGGGCAGCTACGCGGCGGGCCTGGTGGCGCTGAGTGCGGTGGCCGCCGGAACGCTGATCCTCACCATGACCGTCGTACGCAAGCCGGCGATGCCCTGAGTTGGCTCAGCGGGGGAGCAGGGTGCGGGCAAGGTGGGCGAGCATCGCTGCGAACGTGAGTACCCACGCCGCGAGGGCCACCCAGATCTCATCGGCACCGATGCTCTGCACGATCGGCAGGTGGTCGGCGTGGCCGAGGTACTGCCCACCGACGCCGTACATGCCGAGGGGAAAAACGATGCTCCATAGCGTCGCGTCGTAACGCAGCGGGACGCGGTGCACGACGTGCCGCCAGAAACCGGCGGCGACGAGCACCGGGATCAGCCAGGTACCGAACGCCCAGAACAGCACCGCGGTGCCTGCGACGAGGCCCCGGGTTGCCGTCACCATCGGCGCGTCGGCCATCTCGACGATACGGGCGCCTGCGACGACCGTGATCGCCGTCGCGCCCATCGACACCCAGTACGGCGGGGTGAGCTCGGCGGGACGCAATGGGTAGAGCAGGAACCGGGCGGTCACGAAGATCGCCGCGGCCGGGTAGAGGAACACCCCGACCGACCACGAGAACACCGCAAGTAGCGCGAGTTCGGGTCGGCCATGGGCGAAAACCGGTTCCAGCGTGGCGGCAAGCACGGCAACGGACTGGCTGGCCACCACCCAGATGAACCAGGTGCCGTTGGCGGCCGCGATGATGGGTCGACTGGCGCGGCCGAGCACAGCGGTCCACGGCACGACATAGCCGAGCAGAATCCAAGCGGCCCAGCCGAAGATAAGCAGCGTGAACGCCGCATCGTGGTGCCCGTCGGCGACCAGGCGGGTGCCGAGCACGTTGGTGCCTGCGACGAAGGTGAAGAAGCCGAAGCCACGCGCGGGGTCGGTGAAGTCCGCGGCGATGTCCGGGCGGAACGACGCGAGCCGCCACCCGGACAGAACCACGAGTACGACGTACCCGATGCCGGTCAGCCACAGCAGCAGCACCGACACTGCCCGCTGGCCGTGCGCGAGCATTCCCACCGAGACGATGCCGGTGGCCATCACCAAAGCGAAGTAGCCGGGGTTCAGGGTGCGTACCGCGTCACGGACCGGGCCCGCACCGTACGCCTCAGTACGGGACACCGATCTTGCGCCACTTGCGTCCGCCCGTACCCGGCTCGGGGGGCGGTACGGCGCGGCGGCTGCGGTACACGATGTAGGGCCGCCACAGGTACCACAGTGGATAACTCCAGGCGTGGACGAGTCTGGTGAACGGCCAGAACGCCCAGATCAGCCAGGCACTTGCAGCGTGAACCTGGTAGACGACGGGGGCGTTGGCGATCGTGTGCACCTGCGGGTTGCCGCTGAACAGTCCACGGAACCACGGGGCGACGGTGGTGCGGTAGTCGTAGCCGTGACCGAACAGGTTGATGAAGATCGTGGGGATGATGCCGGTGATGATGATGGCGAGCAGCAGGATGAGCGCGAGGTAGTCGACGGGCGTGGTGGTGGCGCGCACCCGGGGAACGAACATCCGCCGGCCGGCCAGCACGATCACCCCGCCGATCACCAGCACGGCGGCGAGCGTTCCTGCAGCGGCGGAGAACCACCGGTACACGTTCTCCGGAATGCCGATGGCGTGCGTCCACCGTTCCGGGATCAGCACGCCGATCACGTGCCCGGCGATGGCGGCAAATGTGCCGTAGTGAAAAATCGGGCCGCCCCACTTGAGTAGGCGCCGTTCCTGGAGTTGGGTTGATCGGCTGGTCCAGCCGAACTGGTCGTAGCGCCAGCGCCAGATGTGCCCGACGACGAAGATCCCGAGCGCGAGATACGGCAAGGCCACCCACAGCAGGATCTCGCCGCTGGTTGCGTTGTTCACCGGGCATCACCGGTCATGTATTCCGGCGGAGCGAACGGTTCGAGCCCGACGTCCTCGTGCGGTGGCCCGTCGTCCCACGCCCGGCGCACCATGGCAAGTTCGCGGCGGCCCAGCCCGGGTAGCTGCGCGCAGACGGCATCCAGTACGCCAGCGTATGGAGTCTCCGCGTCGTGCAGTGCGCGGCGCAGCAGTTCCAGATCGGCGCGGTGTGCGTGCAGCAGCGCAGTGCCCTTGCTGCTGAGTGCGGCGAAGTCCAGCACCATCGGCAGGTAATCCGGCAGCTCGTCGTCGGTGGGAACGTACCCTGCCGTACGGTAAGTGTTCTTGAACGCGAGCATGGACATGCCGCGCTTGCGAGTGTCGCCGTAGCGGTAGTAAGTGAGGTACAGCGCGCAGCGGCGGCGCAGATCGAACGTCGC
>JBPYES010000273.1:0-5828 GCA_051984825.1 Jatrophihabitantaceae bacterium | reverse complement strand
TACGGGCTGTCCCGGGCACCACCATGCGCGAGGTGGGCGTTGCGCAACAGCGCGGCCGCGCTCGCCTGGTTCAGGGACGGCGCGTGGATGTAGCCGGGGTCGTTCGGGTTCAGCATCAGCGGACCCGGCTCGTCGGGAGTGGCCGGCGCGGCGGGGCCTGCCGGGGCGGGTCGCAGGTTCTCCACCCAGCCGTAGCCGCCGAGCGTGATACCGGTTGGGTGCTGCCCGCGCATGCGGGCGAGCCGTCGCGACGCGACTGAGGTGACCCAGGCGTCGAAGCGGTGCGAGGTCGCATCGAGTGCGCCGATCAGGTGGCGTTCGAGCGCGGCCGGGTCGGCAGCGGCGAGCGTCTGCAGCGCCGCGCGGACCTCGCTCACCTCGGGGCCCGGATCGGACGCCAGCCGCTGCGCGACGGTGCCGGGTCCACCCGGCGCCGGTTGACTGCGCAGCCACGACCAGGTGGGAGTGGGCGGCTGCTCCGGCATCAGGTCGACCAGTTCAGTGTCGCGGACGAGTCGCGTGAACGGCGTGGCAGGCGAGTCGAGAAGCCGGGCCGCCGCCTCGACGTACTGCCGCAGCAGGGCGTGCCGCAGCAGCACCTGCAACAGCGGCACCCGTGCATCCGGAGCTGCCGCGAGCTGGTCAACATCAGCCGCCAGCAGATCGGTGATGTAAGCCGGATCGCCCACCAGTGGCACGGAGATCGCATTGGACGACTCGTCGTACGCCGCATGCGCGAGCGGCGGCACGAAGCCGAACCCGAGCGCCTGCGTCTCCTCTGTGGACAGCTCGACCAGCTTTGCCCAGAAGCCCACGGCGTCAAGGTTGTTGCCGAGAAACGTCCGCAGATGCTGGAGGAAGTGCTGACCCATCAGTTTGCGCACGATGAAGCCGGACGAGAGCGGGGCGGCCAGGAGCACGTCCACCAGATCGTTGCCCGGACGGTCGGTCCAGCCGACCCAGGGCACGAACACCGATCCGCGTCGCCACAGCTGGTCGCGCAGCTTCACCAGCAGATCCCGCAGGCCTGACGCCCGTGCGGCATCGGAGTCGTGGGGCGCGGGCGTCCAGGCGTCGAGCGAGGTGACCGGCAGCAGGCCGTAGGGCTGGCGCCCGCAGCGCAAGACCGGCAACGGCCCGCCCGGGCGAAGGTGGTCGATGGCGTGGCGCCGCACCCAGTCGCGGCCGGCGATGGTGAGCGGCCCGTCGAAGCCGATCATCTGCGCGAGGTAGTAGCCCCAGGTCGCGGGCCACAACGCGGCCGCCATCGCTTGCGCGATCACGAGGTCGTCGTCCGCTGCTCCGGAGATCGAGCCGAACGACGTGACCCCGAACGCGGTGGCCGTCGTGTCGGCCGCACTGCCCGGACCGGGCTGCGACAGCCACTCGGCGGCGTAGCTCGCGTCCTGGCGCGGGTCGGGCGTCTGGTAGGCACTGCGGCCGGCGCCGGTGTTGTTGGTCGGCGTCGCCGCGGGCAGGAACGCCAGCCCGTCGGTGTAGTGGTGCGCGTCGAACTGGGCGGCGAGTTCGGCCGAACCGTCGCCGTCGCGCAGGCCGGTCACGAGCAGGACGTCCACGCCGGGCGCAGGCAGTTGCATCCGTAGCGCCATGCCGACTTGTTCGGCGCGGTCGAAGTCGATCATCCAGCGCATGCCGTCGTCGACGGCCGCGGTCTCGTCGTCGATCGCCACGACCGGCGCGTCCAGGTCGGGGCCGATCGCGAGCTCGGCGACGATGTCGTTGCCGGTGACGACCGCGGCCACCGCGCCGCCGGCGTACGCGGTGGCAACCCAGCGCGCCGGGAGCAGCCGAACCAGGGCGGTACGCGTTCGCGTTGCGGGGTCGCCGAGATCCGGGAAGACGAGCTGCCCGCCCGTGCTCGTGGGCGTGAGCGCCCGCGCGATCCACGCTGCTCGCTCCGGGCCGAACCGGCCGGCGAGCATTCGCCAGGCGTCCCGCAGCGCGGCGTCGTCCGAACCGGCCTGCGATCGCAGGGTCCAGCACCGCTGCCCCCACGCGAGCTCGTCCGCGGTCAGCGCCGGATCGTGTGCGTCGAGATGGACCTTGTCCGGGTATACCCGCACGCGCAGTTCGGCGCCGAAGAAGCGGGTTTCCAGCCGCACCGGGAACAACGCCAGCGGATGGGTGGACGCGCCGAGTTCCGCCTCGAGCGCGGGCGGGCCGCCCGTGCTTGCCAGCAGGGCGCCGAGATCGGGCGGCGTGATCGGCATCAGCCCGTTCCCAACACGATGGAAGTGGGCAGCGTGATCCGTACCGGCATTTGCCTGACCTGCTGCGCGGTGTCCGCGGAGTTCTGGCCGGGGGGCGCGACGTGCGTCGCCGGGCCGGTGTCCGTCCCGACCTCGATCCCGAAGCGCGGTGCGGACGGGTGTTCCTGGATGACGATCGACCAGTCGCCGATCTCGGCCACGGCGATGTCGAAGCCGATGTAGCGCACGTCGGGTGCGAACCCTCCGGTGAACACGGGGTCGCGCTGCTCGCCCGGCTCGGTCGCGTAGATCACCGCGTCCGGATACCGCCGGAGCAGTTCGCTCCGTACGAGCATGACGAACCGCTCGTCCTCGGTCTGCGTCCCACCGAGGGAACGCTCGCCCCAGGCTGCGACGGCGTCGATGTCGGGCGGGCGACCCGGCGCGACGGCTGCGTCCCAGAACCGGTCGAAGTACGTCGCCGACGTGTCGGCCGGGTACTCGCGCCAGAGGAGCTCCCGGCCCATCTCGGTGTTCAGTCCGACGAGATACGCCTCGACGAACGCGGTGTTCGTCTCCAGTGGGACGACCGTGTTGGGCGGCACCCGATCCAGGCCGGGCACCACGAGGTCCTGCGCGACTTCGGTGAGCGGCTGCACCATCGGCTGCGGGAAGTACGGCGCGAGCGAAACCCGGTCGAGCGCGGTGTCGTCGCTGCGCGCGGCGCCGGGGAGGTCGACCACCGCCCGGGCGCGAGCCGCGAACGCCGCGACCGGGGCGGTGCCGGCCAGCGCCGCGGTGAACGCAGCGCTCACGTCACCGTTGAGCATCGGCGGGGGCGGGCCGGGGATGACGCTGGTGGGGTTGAACCGGGCAAGCAGCGGCGCGGCGACCTTGCGGAACAGGACTGCCGCCGGACTGTCGGGGGGCACGAAGCCCGTCTCGGGCGACGGAATCGGATGCGGCGGAACCGGGAACGGCTGCGGCGGGCCCGGAACAGGCGTGCCCATCGGCACGAACTCGAAGACCGGCCGGGGCGGCGCGTTGGTGACCGCGTCCGCGGTGGCGTCGCCCCAGGTGACGTCGAAGATCGGCGGGACGAGCCGCTCTCCGATCGTCTCCAGGCTCACCCGGGTGCTGCTCAGGACGACGTGCCGCCGCTTGGCCAGCGCGACCGGTTGCAGGCCGAGCAGGAAGTTGTCGGTACCGATCACCGGGTCGGGCGAGACGATGAGCCGCTGCATGCGCCGGTTGATCGCGCCACGGGGGCGGGCCAGTCGCCGCAGCGCCACCGAATACGCCCCGGCGGTGAGCCCGGTGTCGTGCAGCGCGGCGGCGAACTCGGCGCCGGTCGCCATCCGCGCCAGCCGGGCGTGCACGGGCGAGAGGACCTGCAAACCGACTGGCGCGTCCATCCGGCCGAGATGCCGGGCGTGCATGCTCGTCGCGACGTGCGCGCCGAGTTCGGTCTGGCGCAGCAACTGGTTGACCCGGACCAGGTCGGCGGCCTGCGCCCAGGCCGATGTCATCAGCTCGTCCTGGTGCGCCTGTACGACACGCGTGCCGAGGTGCGCGACGGCCCGGTAGGTCGGCGCAAGGTTCAGCTGCTCGAACCACCGGTTCGGATGTGCCGGGTCGATTTTGGTCAGGGTCGCTTGCGCCGAGCCGTACAGCGGCGGCGCGAGTAGCGGGTCGGCGGTTGCGGTGATCGTGGCCGGGCTGTTGAGCACCGCGGTCAACGCTGTCTCCCAGTCATTCTTCAGCGCCGGATTCGGCCATCCTCCCGTGGCCGAGCCGACCGGCCGCAGTGCGCCCGGCAGCGGCAGCTCGGTTCCGTCGGGTACGGCGACGGGCAGCCCGCTCTGGCTGACGTCGATGTCCTTCGTGCCGATGCCGGCCGGCAGCGTCCGGGCGTGCAACAGCATCGCCAGCGACTGAAAGTCGCCGCCGGCGCCCGTCGCGAAGTCCCAGTAGTAGTAGACGGGCAGCTCCACCGCCGGCGCGGCCAGGTCCCACGCGGGAGCGAGATGCGCCTGGTCGTCGGCAGTGATGTCTTGGCCGAGGCCGGCCTTGCGGCCCAGCTCGAACGTGGGCACGACGCAGGCGAGGTAGTCGGTGTCCGCCTGGAGCACGCGCGAGCACAGCAACCGCGCCAGCGACCGTTCCGGGTTAGCCGCGAGTTCCGTGAGGAGGGTCTGCTCCGGCGTCCCCGATTCGGTGGTCGCCGAGACGTGCGCCCAGGCCCAGCTCTCGGCAAGGTCGGGCAGTTCCGATCCGGGACGCGCCGGCGCGGAGATGCGCAGCACCGGCAGGGTGCCCTGTGTCGGTGGGTCGATGCGCACCCCGTCCTGCGTGCGGACGACCACGAGGCAGAGCCACGGCCGCAGCCGGGACTGCGCGCCCGCCGACGCCGGGGTGAACAGCCACGGCAGGCTCGGCTCGTCGAGTTCGACGAGCGGGAAGTAGTTGGGCTCGAACGTCCGCGATCCGGGCGCCGGGTCGGTCCGGATCACCTGCCGCGCGTCGAGCGCCGTCACGTGGCCGGGTCCCATGACGGTGACCGGGACGCTGGCCCGGGCGGTGCTGTTGATCGAGAGCGACGCCGTCGTGATGGCCGTGCCCGGCAGGTCCGGGCCGAACGTGTCTGGCTGCAGCACCGCGGTCGCGGCGCCGCGGCGGGCCCAGGGGAGGAACAAGAGGTCAGCGTCGGTCATGACATCTCACTTGCCGGGACGATCACCCAGGCGGACGGGTCGGCGGAGGCGAGCACGTGTCCGCGGGCCTCGGCCCACGTCATCGTGGCCCCGGTGGTCTGCGCGGAGACGGCGGCCCATCCGGCGGCGTTGAGCGTGGGCGCGGACGCACTGGTCGGCCCCGCGAAGCGCTGCGTGAGCGTGCGCCGCGTGGCCGACGTCCCTGCAGCGCTGAGCATTGTGAGCACCAGCACCCGGCCGCCGTCCTCCTGGTGCGGCTCGGGTTGCGGCACCGGTGCGCCGTCCGGGCCGATGATGATGTCGGTGTACTGAAATGCCGAGCTGACCCGCGCCGCGAAATCGACCGCGTAGCCGTCCGCGCCGAATGTGACGCCCGCGTCCATCGATTCGAACGATGGGGCCGCGAGCTTGTCGTCGTCGCTCATGTCGAAGAACTGCGCGGGCGCGAATCGCTGCTGTACGCCGCTGGGGGCCAGGCCTGCCGACCCGATGGCGGCTTGCGTGACGGTGAAGCGGCGATCAGCGCTGGGCGTGCCGGTGCCGACGCGGTCGATGTCACGGGTGAGGTTAAGGGGGACAACGTTCTGCCGCGCGGTCAGCGTGCCCAGCGGATGCAGCAGTATCGACCCGTCGGCATCCTTGCGCGCGGCCACGAGCTGCCCGGTAGCGGCCGGAAGTTGCGGCTGCCAGGCCCTGGGCTCCGACAGCGCCGCCACGAGCAGGCCGAGCACGTCGACGAGGACCACGTCGTTCGGTACGCCACCGTCGACGAGCGTTGTGTGGAACGAGACCGAGAAGTCGCACCACAGGATCTCGAACGACGCCTTGCCCGACACCCGGAGCGGCAGGGGTCCTTCGAGTTCGCCGCTGACGCTGACCTTGAACAGGTTGTGCGAACCGCGCT
>JBPYES010000272.1:0-5541 GCA_051984825.1 Jatrophihabitantaceae bacterium | reverse complement strand
GCCGCGAACGTTCCGGTTGGGCGCGCGCTACCCGGACCGGTTCGCGTCCCGCTGGCTCACTCCCGGCATCCTCAGCGCGGGCTGGCGCAACCCAGGGTTTGTCGCACTGCTCGGCAGCATCCAGGCGGTGTTCGTTATCTCACTGATCTTCGCGATCGATTACGGGCGGCGGCTCGGTGGCGGGTGGTCCAGCCTGCAGACACTGCGCGCCTCGTTGCCCACGCTGCTGCTTGCCGTGCTGATCCTGTGGGGCGCCGTGGGGTTTGCACGCATCGATCCACGCTCGCCGCGACGCAGCGCGCTGATCGCAGGACTGATTCATGGCGTGGCGCAACTCGGGCTCGGTATCGGCTGGACGGCCTCGGTGTTCGCGCTGCACCGCTACCGCCCGGACTGGCTGCCGGACGCGGCGCTCGCGCTGGTCGTTGTGGTCGTCACCGTCCTGCTCATCGGCGCGGTCGCGACACTCGTCACCGGCGGGTACCTGGCGTTGGCGAGCCAGTTCGACGTCAACCTGAACGAGGCATTCGCGGGGCAATCCATCGAGGATTACAAGGGATTCGTCCGCATGCGCATCACGCCGACCGGCCAGCTCAGCATCTACCCGATCAAAGTGGCGCATGTGTGCCGGGCCTGGCAGGCGGACCCGGATGGCCCCGCCGACGCTCCCTGGCTGCGCCCGGTCGATCCACTGCAGACCGAGCTGATCGAAGAACCGATCACTGTCAAGCGCTGCTGATTACGTCAGACACGGGCGCGAGCGCGCTCGCGCTGCTCGACGAACCGGACTGCCTGTGCGTCCAGTCCGGTCATGAACGCCGCCAACTCGTCGCGTGCCTGCTCGCCTGCCGCGCCCAGATCCGTCCGCTCGAAGACTCGCCAGAACTTGAGGACCGGCGAGATGACCTCGTCGTGGTGCAGCCGCAGATCGTAGATGCCGGCCTTCGCGATGATCACGGCGTTGCGCCGGAACTCCGGCATGCCCGCGCCGGGCATCTGGAACCCGACGACCTCGTCGCGGACCGCCTGCATCGTCTCGTCGGGCACGACGTCGAATGCCGCAGCGACCAGGTTGCGATAGAAGACCATGTGCAGGTTCTCGTCGACGGCGATCCGAGCGAGCAACTGCTCGGCCAGCGGCTCGCCGGCTGCCCGTCCGGTGTTGCGGTGCGACACCCGGGTGGCCAGTTCCTGGAAGCTGACGTAGGCGATGCCTTGCAGCAGCGCCTTCTCGCCCGAGTCGTACCCTGCCGTCATGTGTGCCATGCGCAGCTCTTCGAGCTTGACCGGGTCGACGCCGCGGGTGACGACGAGGTAGTCGCGGATGGCGACGGCGTGCCGCCCTTCCTCAGCGGTCCAGCGGCCGACCCAGTGTCCCCAAGGGCCTTCGCGCCCGAACCGGGTGGCGATCTCGCGGTGGTAGGAGGGCAGGTTGTCCTCGGTGAGCAGGTTGACGATCAAGGCTGTCTGCGCCACCGGATCGAGCGTCGAATCGGACGGCGTCCAGTCGTCGCCACCGAGGAAGGCAAAGTCGCGGCCACGGCTCCACGGGACGTACTCGTGCGGCTGCCAGTCGCGAGCAATGCCCAGGTGCCGGTCGACGTTCGCGGCAACCACGGGTTCGAGCTCGTGCAGCAACCGCGTCTGCAGCGTCGTGGTCATCGGCTCACCTCCATTCTCTTCCAACCTACGTCACCGTAACCTCGCGCCGCATAGCGCACGCGGATAGTGCTGTAGTGCGCACGCACGGGTTATTGCCCCCGTTAGGGCAGTTGCGCCAGACTGCGCATCGCCGCCACGGGGGCGGTGTGTCAGCGCGGACGCATTAAGCCTGTACCGAGAGCGGTGCGCCGGCCTTTCGAGCCGTTGCGCTATGGCGATTTGCGCTCGCCGACACACAAGAGGGGATAGCGGGGTCTTAGTCATGCCGAAATTCGGCAGCCGAGCGCGGGTAATCAGCGTCGGCGGCGCAGTCCTGGCAGGTCTGGCGGGAATCGCCGGGGTGGTGATCTTCGCCAGTCCGGCAGGCGCGTGGAACATCGCCGAGTTCACCACCACCAGCCAGGCGTGTGAGAGTTCGACGGGAACGTTCAGCGTCACGTACACCGGCAAGACCGGTAACGGCGACGACGGCACGCTCACGGTCACGAGCGCCACCCCGTCGGGCACCACGGTGACCGGCGGTTCCCAGGAAGTGACGGGCGGCCAGCCATTCACGATCACGCAGAGCGGCATTCCCGCCGACGCGACTTCCGCCTCGGTGGCGATCCGGCTCGACTGGCACGGCGACAACACGCCCGCCGCGGCCAACGCCACGGCCGAACTCACCGGCCCGTGCAACAAGACAGCCATTGCGACGAGCCCGACGTTCAACAACGGGACCTGCACCAATGCACAGCCGTCCTACATGATTCCTGACGTCGAAGGCGTTGCGTACACGGTCAACGGCGTTGTCGTCGCGTCAGGGTCGCACCCGGCGCAGCCGGGCGACTCGATCACCATCGAGGCCGCCGCCAAGAGCGGCTACGCGCTCACCGAGGACGCGAGCAGCTGGCAGTTCACGTTCGCGGCACTGCCCACGAACTGCGCCGCAGCACCGACGGATTCCCCACCGTCCTGCGCCTCACCGAACGGCCACTACACGATTCCCGCAACGGCAGGCGTCACGTATTTCGTCAACGGCAAGCAGACGGCTGCGGGCACCTACTCCGCCAAGGCCGGCTCGTCCGTGAAAATCGAAGCATTCGGCAGCAGCGGTCAGGCGCTGCCCGGCACGACGAGCTGGACGTTCCAGTTCCCAGCGGCGCCAACGGGCTGCACCGCGCACGTGCCGACATTCGTCGACAACACGTGCACTCGGCAGGGTAGCTACACAATTCCCGGCGTCACGACGGCCGACTACACCGTGAACGGCACTGCCGTTTCGGCCGGAACGCATCACGCGAGCGCCGGAACGACGCTCACGATCCGGGTGTCGGCCAAGCCCGGCCACACGCTGACCGGCACAACGTCGTGGACGCACACCTTCGCGGACTTGCCGCAATGCGCGCCCGACTCCCCGAGCGTCAACGGCGCACTACCGCAGACCGGTCCTGACGTGCCGGTGGGCAAGGCCGGCCTGCTCGCCGGATTGCTTGCCCTCGTCGGGATGGCGCTGTTGTTCGCCGGCCGCAAGCCACGCGCGCCCGGGCGGCACAGCGTGCGCTAGCCGCTAGCTCGGACGATCGAGCAGCGCGATCAGCCTCACGGGGTGGGCGCGCTGCTCGATCCGCCGGTGGTTGCGGCGGACGAGACACCCGATGTCGCCGCGCTTGCCGCCGACGGGGCAGTCACGGTGATGTCCACAGACTTGGTGGACGTCTGGCCCGCCGAGTCGGTCACGGTCACCTTCACGGTGTAGGTGCCCGCGGCCTGGTACGTGTGCGTGGCCGTTGGCGCCGCCTGCGGTCCTACGGCAGCCGTGCTGTCACCGAAGTCGAACGTGTACGTCAACCCGGACTTGTCGTCCGTCGACTTGCTGGCATCAGCAGTAACGTCCAGCGGTCCGCCACCGGACGTCGGCGCGACGGCAAGGTCCGCCGTCGGGGGGGTGTCCGCCGGGGGTGCTGGCGACGACGAACTCGCCGGCGGGGCGCTGCCGGGTGGCGAGGTGCGCGACCAGGTCGGCGGGGCGCCGGGGCTGCCCTGCGACGGCGTCGACCCGGGACCGGACGGCGACCCGGGGCTGCCTGTCGATCCGGGACCGGACGGGGACCCCGGGCGAGACGTCGAGCCGGGGCCGGACGAGCCCGGACCGGTCCCTGGCTGAGACGTCGACGGCGGCGTAAGCGCCAGCGGCGGTCCGGGGTTGACCGGCGGCGGGAGCGGCTTCTCGTGCGCCGGCGGCATGGGCACGGCCGGCAGGATCGGGATGGTCACGCCGGGCTGGCCGGCCGCGTAGAGCTTCTCCAAGGCAAGCACGGTGGCGAGGTAGGCATCGGAGTCGTTGTATGCGAGGACCGCTCGGATCTGGCCGGCCGCCGTCTGGAGGTTGCCCCCGGCGGCACACAGGTAGTCGGCAGCGGCAAGTGCTGCATCGTAGATGTTGAACGGGCTCGCCACGCCGTCGCCGTTGCCGTCGACGCCCCAGGTCGCCCACGTCGAGGGGATGAACTGCATCGGCCCGACGGCGTGGTCGTAGACGGTATCGCCGTCGAGGCGGCCGTGGTCGGTGTCCCGGACGAGCGCGGTGCCGTGCCCGTTGAGCGGGATGCCGATGACGCGCGGCGCATCGGTGCCGTTGGCGTAGATCTGGGAGCCGCCGAACCGGCCGTGGTCGGACTCGACCCGCCCGATCGCCGCGAGCAGCGGCCAGGGCAGCCCGCAGCCGGGATACTTTGCCGCTACCTCAGCCGCCGCCTTGCGGTAGGCGTCGAGTGCGACGGCAGGGATGCCGTCTGCGGCCAGCTGCGGCGCGGACGGCACCGACGGCACGCCCGGCGTGGGCTGGGGTGCGCGACCCGGGCCACTTGGCGACGACGTCGGCGGCAGCGGCGAGGTCGGATCCAAGGCGCCGCCGCCGGCGAGTGGATATCCGCTGTTCGGCGCTGTCGACGAACTCAGCGCCGACGGCGTCTGTGCCGGCGCGGCACTGACGCGGTGCGCCCTCACACTGGCTCCGCCGAGGCCGAGTGCGGCCGCGACGATCACCGAAGCAATAGCAAGCCGCTGCTTGCGCGACGTCCAGACCGGACGGTGTAGCCGTACTAGTGCGTTCGCTGGGTCCGCGTGTGCAGGGACGTGCTTCTGCAATTCGCTACCCCTCGCTCGTCCCGTTGACGGTGCCCCCCGGTAGTCGGGTTCGAGGAGCCTGGCCTCCCGAGGCTAACTCGGAATCGGGCGAAAAGACACCTCTCGCTGCCGTTCCTTCCCTTGAACGTGCCTTCCTGGACACTCACAGTTTCCTCAGGCGCGGCAAAAATGGGGCCAGTCGCCGCCCTAAACTCTGGGCATGGGAGTGGCTCTCGTCGCGTTCTCGCTCGCCGCAGCGCTGATCGTGTTATTGCCGGGCCCGGACACCCTTGTCGTCCTGCGCGAGCTGATGCGCGCCGGGCGGCGCCGCGCAGCGCAGACGGTCGCCGGCGTGCTGTGCGGGCTGGCGGTGTGGGTGGGCGCCGCGGCGTTCGGTCTCTCCGCGCTGCTGCGGGCGAGCCACACGGGCTTCGTCGTTCTCAAGATCGCCGGTGGGGCATACCTGATCTGGCTCGGCGTGCAGTCGCTGCGGCTACGCCGGCTGGCCGAACCATCACAGCGGCGCCTCCTCGGACGCGGCTTCGTGGCGGGGTTTGCGACAGACTTGCTCAACCCGAAGGTCGGCGTCTTCTTCGTGACGTTCCTTCCCGGCTTCGTGCCGCACGGCTACTCGGTGGGCGCGGTGTCCGTGCTGTTCGGGGCGATCTTCATCATTGAGACGGCCCTCTACTTCGCGGTGTTGCTCGCCGTGGCGACGCCGGTCACCCGTTGGCTCGGCGATGCCCGCATACGCCGCCGTATGGACGCCGC
>JBPYES010000271.1:0-4925 GCA_051984825.1 Jatrophihabitantaceae bacterium | reverse complement strand
CGAGCAGGATGTGCTCGGTGCCGACCGCGGGCTGACTGAGACGCTTGGCTTCCTCGCGCGCGTACTGGATCGTCCGGCGCGCCTCGCCGGTGACCTGCAGCTTGGTCGATGCGGGAACCGTGATCGCGTGCTCGAACAGGAAGCGGTACTTGCGGTGGGCCGCCTGCTTGGTGATCCCGAGCGCTCGCGCGACCTGGCTCCACGAGGCGCCGTCCTGGAGGGCGCGCAGCACAAGCTCGGGCTCGGTCGCGTCGAGTTCCTGGCGCAGGGCGGTCAGCGCACGCAGGGCGGTATCCGGATCGGTGATCTGGACCACCTCGCGGGCCAGTTGCTCGATGGGCGCCTCGCCGCCGCTCATGAACGACCTATACCCGCTGCGAAGACCCCGGCAATCTCGGTTGACGAAAGCGTCATCCCAGGATGACGAACCGGTTTCCAGGGTTTCGTTCGTCCCGGGCCGGGAAGCCCCCCGATCGAATAAGCCGAAGGGGCCTGGAGATCACAAGGAGGCTGTGATGGACGAAGAGCGCGTATCACGAGAAGAAATCGAGGCGGAGGACGCTGTCTCGCTTCCGAACAAGGAAGTGCTGTCTCTGCTCGACGTCAACGCCAATGTCGACCTGGGCCTGGATCTGGCCGCGCCAGTCGACCTGGCAGCCGCCGCGAACCTGAACGTGGCCGCGCCGATCGAGGCCTCCGCGTCCGCCAACGTCCTGAGCTCGGGGGCCCAGTCGCTCAGCTACGCCGATCAGCACGGGTCGATCGACCAGACACTCAGCGGCACCGCGGACGCCACCGCTCCGCAGCACGCCGACGTCAACCAGACCTCGGGTGGCGGGACCCCCGGCAGCGGGACAACTGTTGAAACCGGCACCGGAACTGCGACCGGCACCACTGGCGCCGAGGTGACGACGCCTGCCCCGGCGGATGCCGCCGCTCCCGCCGACGCCGCTGCTCCGGCCGACGCCGCTGCTCCAGCCGACGCTGCGCATCCGGTGGCGGCCACCGATGCCACGACCGCCCCGGCCGGTGGCACGACCGATCCTGTGTCGGGTGCCGTTTCCGGCACCACGGGCGCGGTTGAGGGTGCAACCTCCGGCGCAACCGGTGCGGCCGGCGGCACAGTCGGCGAGGTCGGCAGCGCAGCCGGCGGTGCAGTCGGTGACGTTGGCAGTGCAGCCGGCAGCACGGTCGGCGATGTCGGCAGCGCAGCCGGCGGCACGGTTGGTGCTGTCGGCAGCACGGTCGGCGACGTCGGCAGCGCAGCCGGCGGCGCCGTCGGTGACGTCGGTGGCGCAGCCGGCGGAGCCGTGGGCGATGTCGGCAGCGGTGTCAACTCGCTGCTCAACGGCGGAAGCCTGCTCGACGCTCAGGTGAACATCCACGCGGACGCCAACCTGGCCGCGCCGATCGACGGTGCAGTCGCCGCCAACGGCAACGTCGCGGCACCTGTCGACGCGGCGGTCAGCGCCAACGTCGGCTCGCCGAACTCCGTGTCCGAGGCCCTCGCGCCGCAGGAGGTGGACATCTCGCAGAACCTGGACCACGTCCAGGCTGACGCGACCGCGACGCAGGACGCCAACGTCCAGCAGCAGTAGGCACGCTGAGCTGGTGGGGAGCGCCACGCGATGACTGCGACGGCTGAGCCCCCCGTTCCAGCGGCCCAGACCGCAGCGCACCCTCCCCTCGCTCGGGGGGAGGGTGTTGCGTCTCTGGCTCGGGCGGACGGGGTCGAGCTGCTGGGCCCGGTGCACGGGTCTGGTTACCGCGACGGGGCTGCTCTGGTCCGGCGCGGCGACGGGCAGATGGTGCAGCTCGGGCCGCTGATGTACGCGCTGCTCGAGAGCGCCGATGGCCAGCGCGACGGGTCGGCGCTCGCCGAGGCCATGTCGGAGCGAGTGGGCAAGCGAGTCGACCAGGAGGCGGTCGCTGCGCTCGCCAACAAGCTGGCCGCGCAGGGACTGCTTGCCGGGTTTGAGCACCACGCCCCGCCAAAGCGCAACCCGCTGCTGGCGCTGCGCTGGAAGGTCCTGGTCACCGACCCCGTCCTGACCAGGCGACTGACGGCGCCGTTCACGTTCCTGTTCCGGCCGTGGGTGATGTGGCCGGTCCTGGTTGCGTTCGGGGGGGTCTTCTGGTTCGTGCTGTTCCACAAGGGCGTGGCCGCGGCGACATCGCAGGCTTTCCATAACCCCGGCCTCTTGCTCCTGGTGTTTGGCCTCGCCGTGGCGTCGGCCGGCTTTCACGAACTCGGCCATGCCTCGGCCTGCCGCTACGGCGGGGCCACACCGGGCGGCATGGGGATGGGCATCTACCTGGTATGGCCGGCGTTCTACACCGACGTCACCGACACCTACCGGCTGCCTCGCCGAGACCGGCTGCGCGTCGACCTGGGCGGCCTGTACTTCAACGCCGTGGTCGCCGTGGTCACCATGGGGGTCTGGCTGCTCTGGCGCCAGGACGCGCTGCTGCTCCTCATCGCCCTCCAGGTGCTGCAGATGGTCAAGCAGCTGTCGCCGATCATCCGCGCCGACGGCTACCACATCCTTTCTGACGCGACCGGCGTCCCAGACCTGTTCTCACACATGGGTCCGACGTTGCGATCCCTGCTGCCCCACCGCCGCAACGAGCCGGCCGCGCTGGGCGGCTGGCAGCGATGGCTGGTTACCGCCTGGGTGCTGATCGTCGTACCGGTCCTGCTCAGCCTGGCCATCGGCGCCATCCTCGTGCTGCCCAAGCTGGTCACGAGCGCCTGGGACAGCGGCCGGGTGCTGGTGCTGGGCATCCCGCACGAGGTCGGGAACCTCCAGGTGATCGACGTACTGGCCTCGATCGTGCGCCTGCTTGCGCTCGCGCTGCCCGTGCTGGGGAGCGTGCTGGTCACCCAGAAGATCGTGCGCACGACCTGGGGTAGTGCGAGCTCCTGGAGCGCCGGCAGCCCGGTGCGCCGCGGGGTGGCATTGGCCGGCGGGGGGCTGGTCATCGCCGGCGTCGCCTGGGCGTGGTGGCCGTCCGGCCAGTACCAGCCGGTGCGCCCAACCGACGGTGGCACGGTCGGCTCACTGGTGCGCTGGGTCTCGGCGCCCACGACGATGGCCCGGCCCGGCGGTGGCGAGATCGGCTTCGTCGCTCCGGTGGCCGCGGCGACACCTCCGCAGCTGACTCCCGGCAAGCATCTCGCCGTCGCGATGGTGCCGGTGGGCGGCGCGAGCAAGCAGCACCCGGCCCTGTTCGTGATCCGCGGCGGTCATGGGAAGCCGCCGGTGGCGATCCTCAGCACCTCGGCCCCCGGCACGAGTGGCGTACCCACCACGAGCGCTGCGGGGACGAGCGGCGCCGGCGCGACCGACACGGCCGGCGGTGCGTCAAGCGGCTCGTCGACATCGACTACAGCCGGATCACCTTCGCCCTCGCAGCCGACCGACGCCACCGCGTTCCCGTTCGCGCTGCCGTCGGCACCGGGACCCGGCGGCACGCAGGCAGTGGCCACGAACACTCGCGATGGGGGCGTGACTTACGACGTCGCGTACGCGCTCGTCACTGTGACCGGCGGGGCCGACGTGACCAATACGAACAGCGCCTACGCGCTGGCCCACTGCAAGGCCTGCACCACGGTGGCGGTCTCGTTCCAGCTGGTGCTGATCGTCGGCTCGAGCAAGAACATCGCGCCAATCAATGCCGCCGGCGCGCTCAACTACAACTGCCCTGCGTGCGTCACCACGGCGCTGGCCGACCAGATCGTGGTCACGCTCAAGGCCCAGCCGTCCCAGCAACTGCTGGACACGCTGAACGCCGATCTCAAGCAGTTGAGCGCGCTGCCCGCGCTGGGTGCCGGCGGGACGCCGAGCGCGGTGGCGTCCGAGGTCACCACCGTGCAGAAGGAGATCGACTCCGCGCTTCAGTCGAGCGGGCTGGTGGCCAACCCGCCGAGTTCGAACTCGAGCAGCACCTCGACGACCGCTACGCCCACGTCGTCCACGACCACGCCGGCGGCGACCACGTCGACGCCGACGACTCCTGCGACCACTCCGACCGGGACGTCAACGACCTCGACCGGCACCGCCACGAGCACGACTCCGGCGGACACGGGTACGACGACGACCGGAACGACGTCGAGCACGACCAGCACGACGTCCACGGACCCAACGTCGACCGCGAGCGCTACGACGACCCCCTCCGGCTAGGGCGAGAAACCTGACACTCGCCGTTTCCCGCGGCGCGAATGTCAGGCACCTCGGTCCAGAGCCGGGCGAATACTCATTCGTCGCGGATGCGGCGGCGAGTGTCAGGATCGTCGGGTGGGCGGTTCGCGAACACGGGAACCGGTCCCCCTAACCCCAGCCGGCGTTCAGCCAGACGTGCTCCTGCGTGGTGACCACGTCGCCGTGCCCGTAGTCGATCCGGAAGCGGACCAGTGGATCCGGTAGGTGGAGGCGGGTACTGATCCCGGCAGGCTGAAGAAAGCCGGCGTAGACGAAGAGCGGCTTGCGACCCTGGCTCGTGGCGTAGCTCCAGTCCGGGTCATCGAGCCTGAGCGGAGCCCCGTCGATCGTCGCGGTAACGATGGCGGGCCGGGCCAGCCACACCGACAGCCCGACGCGGTCGCAGGCGATCGAGTTCGCGATGTGGCACGAGACTCCCATGTATGGGTCCTGGACGAATACCGCCCCAGGAGGCCTGGTCGCCCCCGTGCCGAGAACCGCCACGAGCCCGGCGGTGAGCAGGACCAGGAGGATCGCGAGCCCGCGTCGGAGGTGCACGACGAGAGATACGGTCATGGCCGCGCTCGCGGTCCCGGGGCGGGCCCAACGCGCGAATCGACAAGGACAAATGCACGGGACGACTGGACTGATTCCAGTCTCCAGCGGTACGGTCGCTATCCCACGAGAGGAGCGAGGATGGCGGACATCGACCTGTTGGCGCTG
>JBPYES010000270.1:0-2176 GCA_051984825.1 Jatrophihabitantaceae bacterium | reverse complement strand
CAGAGCATCAGACCGCGGGACGTGGCCGGCTCGACCGGGCCTGGACGTCGCCGCCCCGGTCCGGGTTGACGTTCTCGGTGCTGGTGCGTCCCGGCACGCCGCTGGCCACCTGGGGCTGGCTGCCGCTCCTCACCGGGGTCGCGGTGTGCGACGCCGTCGGGGCGGTCGGCCTCGACCCAATGCTCAAGTGGCCGAATGACCTGCTGCTGGGCGCCGCGCAGCGCAAGGCGGCCGGCATCTTGGTGCAGGTCGCCGGCGATGCGGCCGTTATCGGCATCGGGCTGAACGTGTCGACCACCGCCGATGAGCTTCCGGTGCCCACGGCGGCGTCGCTGCGTACCGAGGGCGGCGAGGTCGACCGCAGCGCGCTGCTTGCGACGATCCTGGTCCAGCTCGGGCTGCAGTACCTGGGTTGGCGCGAGGCCGGCGGGGACGCGGAGGCCTGCGGTCTCGCGGCCGACTACCAGGAGCGCTGCGCCACACTGGGACAGAACGTGACAATCACCACAGCCGACGGGACGGCGTTGCGGGGCTTCGCCACCGGTATCGACGCCGAAGGCCGGCTGCGTGTGACAGTCGACGGCCGTGAGCACCTCGTCGCGTCCGGCGACGTCGAGCACATCCGCTGACTGACTAACTGATCCCGCCCCGGCGATGAGCGCTCGCGCGAAGAGCCCCGCCGCCACGCGGCCCGCGCCGGAGGCGCGGAGCGGAGTCGCGGGTCCACCCGAGCGGAGCGAGTGGTGGGGACGCGGATACGCGTAGGGCGGGTTAGGTCAGCGTTCAGCGTTCAGCGCTCATCGCATTGATCGCGCTAGGGTTCTCGCACGGACGGAGGGAGGCGCGCCATGCCTTACCCCGACAAGATCCTCGCCAAGGACGAGGAGGTTGTCGCGCACCTGCACCCGCACTGGATCACGCTTGTGGCCCCGGTGTTGTGGTTCATCGTGGTGTGCGGGGCGGCCGGCGCGGCCATCGCGTTCCTCCCGTCAGGTGGCGCGCACACACCGTTACTGATCGCGATCCTTGTCGTCGCGCTGATTCTCGTCTGCTGGCTCACCGTCGCCGCGCTGATCCGGTGGCGCACCTCCCACTACATCTTCACGACGCACCGGGTACTTATCCGGCGCGGCGTCCTCCGGCACACCGGCCGGGACATCGCATTGCAGCGCATCAACGACGTCGCGTTCAGCCAGTCGCTGTGGGACCGCATCGTCCGCGCCGGGACGCTCACCATCGAATCGGCGGGCGAGCACGGCCAGGAGCATCTGGTGGATGTGCCCAACTCGGAGCGGCAGCAGCAGCTGCTGAACCGGCTCATCGAGGAGGACGCCGACCGGCGGGCCCGCGAGGCCTATGAACACCACCCCCTGTACGGGCAGCCGCCGTACCCGCCGCCGGGACAGCCGCCGCAGCCGTAATCTGGGTCGTATGACGCTTCCGACCGCAGTGAGCCTGCGCGAGGTCGGCCCGCGCGACGGCTTGCAGAACGAGGATCCGATCCCCACCGACGCCAAGGTCGCATTGATCAACGGGCTGTCGCGTACCGGGGTGTCGCGCATCGAAGCGGTGTCGTTCGTGCACCCGCGGGCCATCCCGCAGATGGCCGACGCGGACGAGGTCTGGGCCCGGGTCGAGCGCAACCCGGCGGTGACCTACTCGGCGCTGGTGCCGAACTCGCGCGGCGCGTCCCGGGCAATCGACGCCGGCTTCACCGACATCGAGGTCGTCGTGTCGGCCTCCGACACGCACAACCGCAAGAACGTCAACCGCTCGACGGACGAGTCGCTGGCGGACATCGCCGAGATCATCAAGCAAGTGCACGACGCCGGCGGGAACCTAGAGGTGATCGTTTCGACGGCATGGGGCTGCCCGTACGAGGGCGACGTCCCGGTGTCGCGCGTCGTCGAGGTCGCGCGGCGTGCCGCAGACGCCGGCGCCGATACGCTGACGTACGGCGACACGACGGGTATGGCGACGCCCACCCGCGTGATCGACCTCGTGACCCGCACCCGCGAGACGATGCGCGACGTGCCGCTTGCGCTGCACTTCCACAACACCCGGGGCACCGGCCTCGCCAACCTCTACGCGGCGCTGCAGCTCGGCGTCACGCACTACGACGCCTCGGTGGGCGGCCTGGGCGGGTGTCCATATGCACCCGGCGCCACCGGCAACA
>JBPYES010000269.1:0-9470 GCA_051984825.1 Jatrophihabitantaceae bacterium | reverse complement strand
GGGCACCGTGACCGTGACCGTGGCATTGGTGCCGAGCAGTCCGGAGGTGCGTCGCGTGTCGAGGATGCGCTGTGGGCTGGCCAGCGCCGTGTAGCCCGAGCCGACCGGCGGGTTGACGTTGCTCGGGGCGCCGAGGTTCAGCACCCCGTGACCGAGCTGGTTGGTGGGCGGCGACGTCCCGGCGCGCCGTTCCAGGAAGTCCTGGATCTGGGCCGCGTCCATATTCGGGTTGGCGCCCGCGACGAGAGCCGCAGCGCCGGCCACGTGTGGGGAAGCGGATGACGTACCGAAGAAGGGGTTGAGGTCCGCGAGGTTCGAGCTGACGTCGTCGAATCCGGTGATGTCCGGCTTGACCCGCCCGTCGATGGTCGGACCCTGCGAGCTGAACGGTTCGAGGCTGCTGTTCGCAACCTCCGCTGCGCCGACGGCGAGTGCGTACGGCGAGCTCGCCGGCTCGGTGATGCTGCTCATCGCCGCTCGTGCGGGATTTACGGTCGACAGGAAGCTGTTGCTGACGTCGCCCCAGTAGGACAAGTCGTAAGAGACCGCCGGTACGCCGGTGCCGATCTCGATAAAGACGTCCCAGACCTGGTCGAAGCCACTCGTATTCGTGGGCAGCGAGATGGCAAGGACTGGTGGTTGATTTGCTGCCTGCGAGGCGGAAAGCGAGTCGAACGGGTTTTGGTTCAGAGTGGTACAGCCCGCGTCGAGGCACTGAAAGCCGACGGCGTCGAGGGTGAGCGGTACCGCCGAGGCTACGGTCGGCCACTTGTCCCACTTGAGAACGGCTGCTCCACTACCTCCAGGACCGATATCGAAATCGTCGGCCTCGTCGCAGGAAGTGTTGTTGCAGGTCGTGCCGTTGATGTCGACGAGGCCGTCGTGACCGACGTCCGTCAGCGTGCCGCTCCAGTGGTCCTCGCCGTTGTTGCCGGCGGACTGAATCCAGAGGATGCCGGCATCACGCGCGGTCTTGACGGTCGTGGCGGCGCTGCCGGCGCTGCCGGTGCCGTCGCCGCGGCTGTCGCCCGGGAAGCTGAGCGAGCTGTTGACAATCTTGATGCCCGCGGACTGGATCTCCTGCTCCGCTTGCTGGAATCCGACGGAGTCGTCGATGCAGTACAGGAACAGCTGCGCTGCGGGCGCCATCTGATGGACGATCTCGGCAACCGCGGTCCCGTGCTGCGTGTTGTCGACGTTGGCGCAGTGGTTGGTGATCGTTGTGTCCGCCGGCAGATTGCCCGCAGTCATCTCGTCAGAGAGATTCGCGAATCCGACATCGACGACGCCTACCTTGACGCCGGCGCCGTTCTGGCCTGCTGTCTGCCAGGTGTCGGCATGCGAGGCGGCCACACCCTGAGAGATCACATCGGGATATGCGCGGACGGGCCGGCGGACCGCCGTCAGCCCAGGAGCCTGTGCCAGCGTCGCCAGGGCCGTACGGGGCACGATCGCCGTCCTGGCGTCGCCGGCGGCGGATATCGATCGCCCGCCGACGTTCTTGACCGCAGCGGCCAATGCGGCGGCCTTCCCGTGCAGGGTGACCTCGATAGTGCCGTGCGCGGATGGCGCCATCGTCTGCAGTTGCGGGTCGACACGAGGAATCTGCGCCGGCGCCGGTTGGTGCCCTCGGGCCAGGGCGGCTCTGACCGCGCTGGCCGACGGCCGGTGCACGTGCCCATGCGCCGCGGGTTTCCGGCGCTGGGATGGCGCCGCGCTCGCCGAGCCAGGCGCGGCGAACGCCGCAATCAGCAACGCGGAGACGGCAAGCACCGACACGCCTCGATGCGACATGGGTCCCCCTCAATGGCTGACCAGTCCCGTTCACAGCCGCGTCGGACGATACAGCGCCTACATGTATAGCGAGAGTCAGGCGGTTGGCCAGGACTCGGCCAGAATGCGACGCGTGTCCGATAGCAGCTGGGGCAGCACCCGGGTGTGCGCGACGATCGGGATGAAGTTCGTGTCGCCACCCCAGCGCGGCACCACGTGCTGGTGCAAGTGCGCAGCGATGCCGGCACCGGCCACCACGCCCTGGTTCATGCCGATGTTGAAGCCGTGCGGCCCCGCGGCCGCGCGCATCGCACGCATCGCCGCCTGTGTGAAGGCGCCCAGCTCGCCTACCTCGTCCGACGTCAGGTCCGGATAGTCGGCGACGTGCCGGTACGGCACGGTCATCAAGTGGCCGGCGTTGTAGGGGTACAGGTTCAGCACCGCGTAGACGAGCTGGCCACGCGCCACGATTAGCGCGTCCTCGTCGGAGAGTTTGGGGGCGCGGCAGAACGGGCACTCCTGGCCCGCCTCGTCGTGCGGCGGCTTGCCGCTTCCCTGGATGTACGCGAGGCGGTGCGGCGTCCAGAGCCGGCCGAACGCGTCGGGTTCACCGGCGAAGTCGCCGGCCGGCTCTTCAATCATCCGAAGTGCGCAGCTGTAGGCGACTCGTTGACCCGGCGTGCCACGAAATCCGCGATCTCGCTGACGGCGCCATCGACCGGGATGCCGTTGCGCTGCTCGCCGTCGCGGTACCGGAACGACACCGCACCGTTCTCGGCGTCGGTCGCGCCGGCGATCAGCATGAACGGCACCTTCTGCCGCTGGGCGTTGCGGATCTTCCGCTGCATCCGGTCGTCGGAGTCGTCGACCTCGACCCGCACGCCGGCGCCACGCAGCTTCGCGGCGACGTCGTTCAGGTAGCCGACCTGCGCGTCGCTGACCGGGATGGCGATCACCTGCACCGGCGCGAGCCAGGCCGGGAACGCGCCGGCGTAGTGCTCGACCAGGATGCCGAGGAAACGCTCGATCGACCCGAACAGCGCCCGGTGGATCATGTACGGCCGGGCCCGGGTGCCATCGGCGGCGGTGTACTCCATCTCGAACCGGTCGGGCAACTGGAAGTCGACCTGCAACGTGGACAGCTGCCATTGCCGCCCGATGGCGTCCTTCACGTGGACGTCGATCTTCGGGGCGTAGAACGTGCCCTCGCCCTCGCCGATGCGGTACTCGAGGCCGGCGCGCTGCAGCGCCTCCTCCAGCGCTGCCTCGGCGCGGTTCCAGTCCTCGAGCGAGCCGACGTACTTATCCGGCCTGGTCGAGAGCTCCGCGCTGAACTCGGTCAGCCCGTAGTCGCGCAGCAGCCCGATCACGAACTGCAGCAGGCTGGCCAGCTCGTCCTGCAGCTGCTCAGGGGTGCAGAAGATGTGCGCGTCGTCCTGGGTGAATCCGCGCGCCCGAGTCAGGCCGTGCACGACTCCCGACTTCTCGTACCGGTACACCGTGCCGAACTCGAACAGCCGCAACGGCAATTCGCGATACGACCGCCCGCGTGCCTTGTAGATCATGATGTGCATCGGGCAGTTCATCGGCTTGGGGTAGTAGTCCTGCCCCTGACGCTTGATGCCGCCGTCGGCGTCGCGCTCCTCGTCGAGATGCATGGGCGGGTACATGCCGTCGGCGTACCAACTCAGGTGGCCGGAGATCTCGAACAGCCTTGCCTTGGTGAGGTGCGGCGTGAACACGAACTCGTACCCGGCCTGCTCGTGGCGGTGCCGCGAGTAGTCCTCCATGGTCTTGCGCAGCAGTCCGCCCCTGGGGTGGAACACGACAAGACCCGGCCCGATCTCCTCGGGGAAGCTGAACAGGTCGAGCTCAGCGCCGAGCTTGCGGTGGTCGCGCTTGGCCGCTTCCTCGAGCCTTTGCAGATACGCCTTCAGGTCGTCGCGCGATGCCCACGCGGTGCCGTAGATCCGTTGTAGCTGCGGGTTCTTCTCGCTGCCGCGCCAGTACGCGGCCGCCGTACGCATGAGCCGGAAGGCCGGGACGCGCCGCGTCGTGGGCAGATGCGGTCCGCGGCACAGATCGGTCCAGACGAGGTGGCCCGACGAAGCGTCCAGGTTGTCATACATCGTGAGCCCGCCGCCGCCGACCTCGTACGACTCCTCGCCGGACGCGCCACCCTTCACGTCGATCAGCTCGAGCTTGAACCGTTCCGCGTCCAGCTCGATGCGGGCATCGGCGTCGGTGACCGGACGCCGGGAGAACCGCTGCCCCGCCTTGATGATCTCGCCCATCCTCTTCTCGATGGCAGCGAGATCGTCGGGGGTGAACGGGCGCGACGGCAGGAAGTCGTAATAGAAGCCGTCCGCGATGGGCGGCCCGATGCCTAGCAAGGTGCCGGGGAACAGGTCCTGCACCGCCTGCGCCATCACGTGCGCGGTCGAATGGCGCAGCACGGCGAGCCCGTCCGGAGAATCGGCGCGCACCGGCTCGACCTCAGCATCCTGCTCGGGTGTCCAGGCCAGGTCACGCAGTGCACGCGAGGCGATCTCACGCACAACCACGGCACCGCCCGGGCCTTCGAGTGAAACTCCAGCCTCGCGCAGCGCGTCCTGCGCCGTCGTGCCCGCCTCGACCTTGACGGCCTGGGCGGACGCAGAACGGGGTGCGCTGCTGGACACGGACCCTCCTCGGACGGTTACGGAGCGGACCTGTCGCATGCTAGTGCCGGGCCGTCAGGCACCGGAGCGCATATCCCCCGCGGCTCGGCTTCGTAGACGCGCACCATTGCGGCGGCCACCGTGGCGATGCGCCGCCGCAGCTCGGGCGGAGTGAGCACTTCCACCTCGGCGCCCAGCCGCAGCATCTCGGCCAGGGCGTGCTCACTCTTCTCGATCGGGACTCGGGTGCGGACCCAGCCGTCGTGATCCGCCACGGCATTGCGCTCCATGGCCGCCACGACTGCAGGGTCCATCAGCTGAGCCAGCCGCTCGACGCCACGCGGTGACAGGCGCACGTCGGCGTATCCGCGGTACCGGCGCGCCTCGAACTCGGCGAGATACCGCCGCCAGTACGCGGCGAGCTCGAAGCCTTCCGGACGGTCGAAGCGCGTGGTGAGCCGCTCCAGGTCGAGAATCTGCGCCACCCGATAGGTGCGAACGTCCCCGGCGCAACGGGCGACGACATACCACCGTCCGGCCTTGAGGATCAGCCCGAGCGGATCGACGACTCGCGTGACATCGGTCGGCGCCCGCCAGCGCCGATACGTGACGCGCAGCGAGCGTTGCTGCCAGACGGCCTCGGCAACCGCCCCCAGGTGCGGCAGCGACTCGGCGTCGCGGTACCAGCCGGGCGCGTCCAGGTGGAACCGCTCGCGAACCAGTCGAGCGCGATCGCGTAGCTCGACGGGCAGGGCGGCAAGCAGCTTGCGCTGCGCCGCGGCCAGCGCCGAGCTCAGTCCGAGGTCGGCGGCCGGGCCGGGCAGCCCGCCCAGCAGCATTACCTCGGCCTCGTCCCCGGTAAGGCCGGTGAGCCGGGTGCGATAGCCGTCAATCAGCCGGTAGCCGCCGTCGGGACCGGCGTCGCCGTACAAGGGCACGCCCGCGGCCGCAAGCGCCCCGACGTCCCGGTAGATCGTGCGCACCGACACCTCGAGCTCATGCGCCAACTCCGCGGCGGTCAGCCGGCCGCGTGCCTGTAGCAGCATCAGCAGCGAGACGAGCCGGCTGGCGCGCATACCCCAAGTCTTCGTGGGCCACTGACAACGGGTGTCAGGGATGCCGCCCTAACGTCCGGGCATGGCACACGACTTCGACTTCCTCCAGGGCACGTGGCACAGCACGAACCGGCGGCTCGTGGCGCCCCTGACCGGCCGCGACGAGTGGGAGGAGTTCACCGGACACCAGGACGCACGCCCGATCTTCGGCGGCGCGGCCAACATGGACGAGATCACATTCCCCGAAAAGGGGTGGGGCGGTATCACAGTACGGCTGTACAACCCGGACACGGAGATGTGGTCGCTGTACTGGGTCAGCAGCCGCCGCGATGTGATCGAGGCGCCACAGGTCGGCCGGTTTGTCGACGGGCGCGGCGAATTCTTCGGCGACGATGTCCACGAAGGCACACCGATCAAGGTTCGCTACGTGTGGTCCGACGTCACGCCGACGTCCGCGCACTGGGAGCAAGCCTTCTCGACCGATGCCGGCGACACCTGGGAGACGAACTGGGTCATGGAGATGACTCGCGTCGACTGATCAGCGGCTGGCCGGGCGGCGCCTGCCGGCGCGCGCCGCGAACTCGTCCAGCGCGACGAGCACCTCGCGGGCCTGCCACATCCGGTCCCGGCGCCGACCGGAGAACTCCGAGATGACACCGGCATCCGCGAGCTGCCGGATCGCCCGGTGCGCGTTCGCCGACGTGACGTCCAGCACGCTCTGAACGAGGTCCGCGTCGACCACCGGCTGACGCAGCAGCAGATCGGCAAGTGCCCACGCGGACGCGTCATGGCGTGCCTTGATCCCCTCGTTCCAGCGCTGCCGCACCCGGCGCAGCTCGGCAACCAGCAGCCGGCCGTTGGCGATCGCCGCGAAGGACGCCTCGGCGATCAGCGCCACGATCGCCGCCGCATCGCCGACGCGGTAGGCCATCAGCGCCGCGAAGTACGCGTCGGTGTCGGTCAGCAGGCCGGCCGAAACCGGCACCGTGACATTCCGGGTCAGGCCCCTGGCCCGCAGCATCGAGTGCACCAGGGCCCGTCCGGTGCGGCCGTTGCCGTCGACGAAGGGGTGGATGGTCTCGAACTGCGCGTGCGCCAGCGCGGCGTGCGCGAGCACCGGCAGGTCGTCGCGGCGGACGAACGCCATCAGGTCCCGCATCGCCTCCGGCACCAGCTCGTGATGTGGCGGCACGAACGCGGCGCCGTGCGGGCCGAAGTCGCCGCCGCCGACCCACACCTGCTCGGTACGCCACCTGCCCGCCTCATCCGGGTCGCTGTGCTCAAGTAGGGCGGCGTGCATGGCCAGCACGGCGTGCTCGTCCAGCCGGTCGGCCAGGTCGATCGCGGCCTGCATCGCATGCACGTTGGCCACGATCTCGGACGCGTTGTGCCGGTCGTCGCTGCCGAGCTCGGCGAGGGCGATCGCCCTCGCCCCGGACGTCAAGTTTTCGATCTTGGACGAGGAGGCCGACTCGGACCGGAGCAGGATCGCCGCGAACGGCGCTATCTCGGCGCCCATCTCGGTGTCGAAGCGGGCGATCTCGGTGGACGCTTCGTCGGCGACGGCCATCGCCGCCGTCGGCAGTATGGCGTCCAATTCGGCGATGGCCGGTGGCACTGCGGCTTGGTACGGCCCGGCGTGCCGGCGGCGCAAGGTGCGCGAGCCCATGCCGGCAGGCAGTGCCGAAACCCACTCGCGCTCCTCCCATGCGAGTGGGGGCCACCCCGCTTCGGGTCCGGCGAGGTATGCCTCGGCGGAGACCACGCCTCGATCCTAGCATCGGATAATCGTGTATCCGATGGTAAGCGGACACGGCACACTGTATCGGTGCCGAGGACGAGTGCCGGGATCCTGCTGTTCCACAAGCGCGATGCCGAGATCGAGGTGCTGCTCGCGCATATGGGAGGCCCGTTGTGGCAACGCCGCGACGACGGCGCCTGGTCTATCCCGAAGGGTGAGTACACGCCACCCGAAGCGGCCTTGGATGCGGCACGCCGTGAGTTCACCGAGGAGCTCGGCCTGCGCGTTCCGGCCGGTGAGCTAGTAAGCCTGGGCGACGCGAAGCAGTCCGGCGGCAAGGTCATCACGGTGTGGGCCGTGGAGGCTGACCTCGACCCGGAGGCGATCGTGCCCGGGACCTTTCGGATGGAGTGGCCGCCGAAGTCCGGCACACAGCGCGAGTTCCCGGAGATCGACCGCGTCGCATGGTTCGACGTGGCGACGGCTCGGCGCAAGCTGGTGACAGGGCAGCGTCCGTTCCTGGATCGCCTCGCCGATCACGCGCCCGGCTGAGGCCGCGCTACAACTGGAACGCGCTTATCCTGCCGGCATGGCGACCTGGGACGACGTACGCCGCATTGCGCTGGCGTTGCCCGACACGACCGAAGACTCCTCGCGCGACATGGCCGGCTGGTCGGTGCATCGGAAGGCCTTCGCGTGGGAACGCCCGCTGCGGCGCGGTGATCTCGAGGCGCTGGGCGACGCTGCCCCGGAGGGGCCGATCCTCTGCGCGCATGTGGCCGACCTCGGCGTCAAGGAGGCGCTGGTCGCCGATGACCCCGCGGTGTACTTCACGACGCCACACTTCAACGGCTACCCCGCAGTGCTGGTACGCCTGGACGAGATCGAGCCGCGCGAGCTCGAGGAACTGCTCGCCGATGCCTGGCTGGCTCGCGCCCCGAAACGGCTGGCCAAGCAATACCTTGACGCGCATACCTAGGGCACGCTCAGCGACTGTCCCGCTTGGCCTGCTTGCGCGCACCCGTCGCCTGCGTACCGGCGCGCTGCTTGAGGGCAGCGGGTGAGCGTCGCTCGGCGCGCGGTGCCTGTTGGCCCGGCGCTGCCGGAAGTGGCGAGGGTTTCTTCGGGCCCGAGCCACGCATCGCCCGCGCCGATGCGAGTCGTTCGGCTTTGAGCTCCGCCGCACTGCGCCGCGCAACGGCCGCCAGCTGCCTGCTGACGCGTGCCAGCGCGTCCTCGAACAGCTCGGCTTTCTCGAGGTTGCGCAGATTCGCCGGGCGCGCCCTACCCCTGCCACCCGCGTCCGCCACCCGAGCGCTCGCCTGCCGTCGATAGAGTTTCACGTGCTTGTCCCGAGCGCGTCGCACCCGCGTGTGCAGGGCGATGAGATCGTCCTCCTCGAGGCTCAGCAGTCCTGGCCTCTCGGTCTCGAGCAACACGACGCGCTCGCTCTCGGCGAGCGGTTGACCCATCGCTGACACAGCTTCCCCGCCTCTCCTGTCGACGTTCGTCCAACAACGGTCTAGCGCATACAGAAGCCGTCCGCGAGACCACAACGGGGTGAAGGTCATGCCGCGCCGCCATGCGCTCGCCGGCGTGTTGCGCCGGGGCCGCCGTTTCAGCTTCGCCGACGGCGCGTTCGCGCGAGCATCAGGAAGAGCGCGCCCGAGCCCAAGAGCAGGATCGCCCACAGCAGGAACTCCTGTACCGGGACACCCGTAAACGGCAGCGTGGCCGGCGGCGTCGGCCCGGCCGGGGCGGCCGGTGGTGCCGGCGGAGCGGGTGGCGCCGGCCCACTCGCGATTGTGATCGGGTCGCAGCCGTGCGCGGCAAACGAGTCCTCACCGGAGGTCAGGCTGGCGGCATTGAACCAACCGTGACCGGGGGCGCTGGTGCACGAGGCGTTGTCAGCCGCAAGGGTGCTGCTCACCGTGGCCGCGATCACGACTGTGTAGGTGTCCTTGGTCCGGGCCGGAAGTAGCCGACCGGTGGCCAGCACAGTGCTCGATCCGGTGCCGGTCGTGATGGACTCCGGCGCGCTTGGCCCGCTGCCGTCAAGGGCCGAATGCACGCGGCTGGCCGAGGTGGCTGTGACCGACACACCCTGCGGGTAGCCGGGCTGGTCGGTCAGTGTGTACGACACCTGGGTGTCGCTGCTATTCGCGACCGTCACCGTGTAGGTCACTGTCCAGTGGCCCGACTGCGATCCGGCAACAACCGAGACGATCTTCTTGGCGACTG
>JBPYES010000268.1:0-4154 GCA_051984825.1 Jatrophihabitantaceae bacterium | reverse complement strand
GGTCGGCCACAGCGCCGCGCGCGAGGGCCGCAACCCGGCGACCGGGGCGACGATCACGATCCCGGCACGCAACACCGTCAAGCTCACTGCAGGCAGCACCCTGAAGGAAGCTGCTAACCGGTAAACCAGCAAGCCCGGCAAGCAGTAAACAGCGAATCGAAGCCAACCGGATGGGCCGGTCGGCGAGGGTAGTAACGCCCCGCTGACCGGCCCGTCGCACTACGGGCTAGGCGTCGACGACGGTGTCGAGGTCGAACCGGACGGTGCCGGGGTCGACGACGCCTTGGCCGCAGCCTTCGCTACTGCGGCGTCGAACGACGCCTTGTTGACCGTGCCGAGCTTCTTGCCGTTGACCATGACGGTCGGCGTGCCGGTGACTCCGCGCTGCGAGGCGTTGTCGGTGATCGCGGCGACTAGCGACTTGTGCAGCTCACCGCTCATACAGCTCTGGAACGTGGTGAGGTCGTTGGCCTTGATGCCCGCCTGCTTCGCATAGTCCAACAGCTGGGTGTTCGAGCGGCCGTGACTGCCCTCCTTGGGCTGCACCTGCTGCCCGCTGCTGTCCTTGCCGTACAGGATGTCGTGGTACTTGGTGAAGTCGTCGACGTTGACATCCGAGGCGCAGAGCGCTGCGTTGGCCGCCCGGGTCGAGTAGCGGTTCCCACTGGACGCGTTGTCGAGGAACGCCATCGTGTGATAGCGCACCTGTATCTGGCCGGCCTTGACCTTGGCGGCGATGTCTGCGCCGGTGGTCTGCTCGAACTGCAGACAGATCGGGCACTGGAAGTCCTCGAACACGTCAACCGTGACCGGTGCGCTCGCCTTGCCGACAGCCACGCCGTTGCTGACGCTGGCGTTCGTTGCGGTGAGGTCTCCTGAGATCTTCGCCCGGTTCGCCTGTACGCCGATCCCGATCACGCTCACCAGCACCACGACGAGCGCGAACGCCAGCGTCAGCCATCGGGTGCGAACCTGCGCCTCGCGGCGGCGCGCCTCCAGCATGGCGTTGTACTTGCGCTGCCCCTGCTCGCTGCGCATGCGCTTCGCCGACGGCATCGCGACCTGATCGTTGCGGCCGAGGAACTCATCGATCGAGAAGCGGGTGACGGGCCATATCACCAGGTACGCCGACACAGCGATCAACCCGACGTCGCGCAGGATGTCGAGCGTGTAGTGCGTGGAGCCGATCGTCGTGCCACCGCCGCCGAAGCAGCCGCACTCGAGCTTGAGGCCGCGCGCGCTCGCCTCGATCAGGCCGATCAGGAACGCGAACAGCAGCAGCCCGGACACGATCGCGGCAGCGCGGGTCACGATGCCCAGGATGAGCAGCACTCCGATGCACAGCTCGAGCACGGGCAGCCCGTATCCGATCGCCTTCGACATCCACTCGGGCGTCATGTCAAAGGCGCGGACGACCTGCACGAAGGCGCGTGGGTTACCGAGCTTCGACCAGGCGGCCCAGATCCAGATCGCGCCCAGCAAAAGCCGGGCGACGGTGCCGACCCAGGGTCGGATCGCGCTCCAGTTCACGAAGACGCCTCCTTGGAGACCAGCGGTAGATCGTGAGCGATCTGGTCCGATTCGTTATCGCTTTGCAAATACTTCACGTGTGCGTAGTCGTCAGCACCGTAGAGCAACACGTCTGCGGCGTGTGTCTGACCCCCGTCCTCGGCAAGAACGACATGAGCAGCGGCCTGCGCGGCATCGATCTGCGCCTGGGTGCCGGTAAGACCGACGAACTTGTTGGGCAGGTCCGTGTCGAAGTGCCGCAGCCAGGCGGCGATCACGTGACCGGTGTCGCGCTTGACGTCCGTTGTGACGAAAACCACAAGCGTCTTCGACCGAACTGTGGCCGGCTGCGCGGCAACCGCCTGCGCGATGTCGGCCATTGTGGTCGGGCAGACGTCCGGGCAGTGCGTATAGCCGAAGTACAACAACGTCGCATGTCCGGCGGTCTGGCTGAACGAGAACCGCTTGCCGCTCGTGTCGGTGAGCGTGAACGACGGCCTGGGCAGCGGCGGCACCAGCCCGAAGCCCTGGTACGGCCCGGCGTGCGGCTGGGCGTTCAAGTCGGAAGGCTTGGACTTGCCGGCGCCGGACGAGCAGCCGGCCAGCGCGACGAGGGCTATGACCAGCACCGCACGCCTCATCGTGGCGGTTCCGCATTGATCGCGATCACAGGTGCCGACACGTTGACCGGCCCGGCGTTGGCGAAATCCAACTCCAGGTTGACGTATTGCCCGGGCCGTAGCGTCCCGACAAGGTGCTCGATCATCACATGACCTTTACCTGGTTTGAGTGTGACGCTGCTGTGCGCAGGGATGCGCAGCCCGGTGGCTAACTCCTGCATTCCGCCACTGGCGTCTTCGGTCATCACCGCAGCGCTCTCCCCGGCCCCGGTCGCGACGCTGGTGAGCGTGTCGTCGGTGCCCGTCGTGTTGTAGACGGTGAAGTACGCGGCGGCGACATCGGGCGATGCCGGCTCGCGGACGTACGCGCCGCTCACCACGATCGGGTCGGTTGCCGCGCCGCCGAGGCCGCCGCTGACCGCTTGCGGCACCGCGCCGCGGATGAGCCCGGCAAAGCCCACCACAGCGACGGCGGCGGCCACGAACGCGGACGCGGGGGGACGCCTCATGTCGTGCGCCGCCGCAGGACCGCAAGGCCGAGAGCGACAACCGCCGCTAGCGCGATGCTCGCACGTACCACAGAGCCAGTCTGACTGCTGCCCGAATGCGTGGTCTCCGCCGGGTTGGTCACGGCCAGTTTCGGAGGGACCAGCTGCGCCGTCTTGGTGGTGAAGCGCCTTCCCGGATGCGAGCTGACCGTTACGTGCGCGTATACCGGCGCAGCGAGTGCGAGCCACGCAGCGACGACCCCGGCGACGACGGGCAAGCGCATCGATTTGACCTTTCAGTAAAGGCGAATCTTGGTGTCGGCAACGACGGAGTCGAACTCAGACATCCGAACGGTGAGCGTGATCGTCCAGCTCCCCGCGGACGGCAGCACGACTCCCGAGGCGGAGTACTCGCCGCCGCCGGCGCGCAGCGGAATCGGGATCGGGCCCAACTGCTTGTCGGGCAGCGCGGCGGTGGCGGTCAGCTGCTGCGGTTTTGCGCCGGGCGAGAGCCGGACGGTGACGGTCACCGGCCCATGCCGTCCCGGGTCGATCGTGACGGTGGCGGTGCGGCCACCGCCCAGCACAACGGGGGCCGAGCGCGCCTTCGCCCGATCGGCGTCCAGCGCCACCTTCCCGGGCGGCTCGGCGACAAGTACGGATGTCACCGCGAGTACGACCACGCCGATGGCCAGCTCGGCGAAGACGCTGCGCCGCAACCTTGTGGCCGGCGGCGCGACAACCTCGACAGGCGGCGCGACGACGTCGACGGGCGCGTCGGTCATCGCATACGCCACCGTACGGACGTACCGACGCTGCACGAAGACCCGCGACAGGTTGGCCAGCGCGAGGATGCACACGAACAAGCCGACCTTGACCAGGACGAGCTGCCCGTATCGCGTTGATGTGAGCGCATCGATCGTGCCGACGCCCAGCCACGCCTGGTACGTGCCGCTCACGGCCAGCACGGCCACGCAGCACATCGCGGTGCGCGAGAACACCGGCAGCACCCGGCGCATCTCCCCCGCCTCACCACGGGGCAGCACCGCCACCAGGAGGTACACCAGCCCGCCGAGCCAGATGGCCATCGCGGCCAGGTGCGCCGCGTAGCTCGTCATCGTCAGCCAGCGCGGGTTCTCCGACCCGGCATGCCCGCTCGCGGCATACGTGAGCACGATGCCGATGCCCAGCGCCCCCGAGACCTCGGCCAGGCGGCTGCGGTGCGGCTCGCGCAGTTGCGCGCCCAAGACCACGCCCAATGCGCCGAGCAGCAACAACCGGACCGAGTGCGCCGTGCCGTACGTGGTGTGCAGCGTGGCGTCGAGCAGCGGCCAGCTCGCAAGCTTGCCCAGCCCCTCGCCGGCCACGTAGGGACCCTGCACGACCACCTCGGCCACTGCCGCACCCGTTGTGATCGCCCAGCCGCCCCAGGCCAGCGCCCGCGCGCGACGGTCGTCGCGCCCCTCCGGCCACACGGTGAGCAGCAGCCATGCGCCGCCGAGCAGAGCCAGGCCGGCGAACGCCAGCCAGCGCACGA
>JBPYES010000267.1:0-5648 GCA_051984825.1 Jatrophihabitantaceae bacterium | reverse complement strand
TGGCCATCAGATCGAACACCATGCGCACGCCCTGAAGCGGGCTGGCGATGATGTTCAGGTCGGACTCGTCGGCGCCGATCTGATAGATCTCCTCGGCGACGCCGAGCCGCTCGGTGGCCGCCGCGATCGTGACGCGGTCGGTAGCGTCCACAGGCGTGGCCTCGGCCAACGCGGCCAGTGTGCGCCGGCGTAGCGTCGAGCGCGCGGCGTGCCCGTCCGGCGACAGGTCCGGCAGCTCGGCGTCGTGGCCGGAGATGCCGACGAATGTCGCGAAGCTCGGGTCCAGACCGACGTATTCGTCCAGGTAGTCCTCGACCAGCTGGTCGACCACGGTGCGGTTACGCGTCATAAACGGACCCTACCCGGGTAGCGACTACGGTCGGCAGCGAGGATATCTTGAAGCCAAGAAATCGTGAGACGCGAAGAGCCATATTGCGGAGGTACTGATGGCCAAGGTCAAGGTGCAGGGAACGGTCGTTGAACTCGACGGCGACGAGATGACGCGCGTCATCTGGCAATTCATCAAGGACGAACTGATCCTGCCGTACCTGGACGTGAACCTGGAGTACTACGACCTCGGCATCGAACATCGCGACGCCACCGACGACCAGGTCACCGTCGACGCCGCGCACGCGATCCAGAAACATGGCGTCGGCGTCAAGTGCGCCACGATCACGCCGGACGAGGCGCGTGTCCAGGAGTTCGGCCTGAAGCGCATGTACCGTTCGCCGAACGGCACGATCCGCAACATCCTCGGCGGCGTGATCTTCCGCGAGCCGATCGTGATGCGCAACGTGCCGCGCCTCGTGCCCAGTTGGGTCAAGCCGATCATCATCGGCCGTCACGCCTACGGCGACCAATACCGCGCCACCGACTTCGTGGTGCCGGGCGCGGGCACCCTGACGATGACGTTCACGCCCAAGGACGGCGGCGAGCCCATGGAGTTCGACGTGTTTGACTTCCCGGGCGGCGGCGTGGCGATGGCGATGTACAACCTGGACGATTCGATCCGCGACTTCGCCCGCGCGTCGTTCCGCTACGGCCTGGAGCGGGGCTACCCGGTGTACCTGTCCACCAAGAACACGATCCTCAAGGCGTACGACGGCCGGTTCAAGGATCTGTTCGCCGAGGTTTTCGAGACGGAGTTCAAGGAGCAGTTCGACAAGGCCGGCCTCACGTATGAGCACCGGCTCATCGACGACATGGTGGCTGCCGCGCTGAAGTGGGAGGGCGGCTACGTCTGGGCAGCCAAGAACTACGACGGCGACGTGCAGTCCGACACGGTGGCCCAGGGGTACGGCTCCCTCGGCCTGATGACCAGCGTGCTGATGACGCCGGACGGGCGCACCGTCGAAGCCGAGGCGGCGCACGGCACGGTCACCCGGCACTTCCGGGCGCATCAACGCGGCGAAAAGACGTCAACCAATCCAATTGCGTCGATATTTGCCTGGACCCGCGGCCTCGAGCACCGGGGCAAGCTCGACGACACCCCCGACGTGGTTCGCTTCGCCGAGACGCTCGAGCAGGTCTGCATCGACACCGTCGAGGGCGGCCAGATGACCAAGGACCTGGCGGTACTCGTCGGGGGCAGCACGCCGTGGTTGACCACCGAGGAGTTCCTCGGCGCCATCGATGCCAATTTGCAAGCTGCCTTAGCGGACTAACCGGCCAGATTGTGCAAGGATCGCTCGGCTGAGACGAGCGATCCCTGCGCGATCGGGTGTGGAGGTGGACGCGGAACGTGTCTACTGATGAAACTGCAACCGAACAGGACTTGACACGGCTGTCCGACGACGCTTTGCTCTGAGTGGTTCTGATCGAACGCGTTTAAAAATGTTTCGGTTCCCTAGCTCCGGACCGGTAGCCACCCGGCCGGATCGCCCGAGGAGGCGTCATGGCCGACACCGCTCCTGACAACGTGCCGAACCCTGCAGACGCGCGTCTCAGGTTCGGCGTCAGCCGCCGGTCGATGTTGATGGGCATCGGCGGCGCCACGGCAGCGGCGACGCTCGCCGCCTGTTCGAGCAGCAAGAAGTCCACCGGCAGCAGCACGAGCGCGTCCGCCACCGGGAGCGCGACCAGTGCCGCGAGCAGTTCCGCCGCGGCCGGCGGCAGTATCTCGTTCGGGTCGAACTACTCCGACGCGGCACCGAAGGGCGCGTTCAAGGCGCTCACCGACGCGGCTACCGCGTCCACGAACGTGAAGATCTCGATCAATACCGTCGACCACAACACGTTCCAGAACAACATCAGCAGCTACCTGCAGGGCACGCCGAACGATCTGGCCACCTGGTTTGCCGGCTACCGCCTGCAGTTCTTCGCCGCGCAGAACCTGCTGGACCCGATCGACGACGTCTGGGACACCATCGGCAAGAACTTCAGCGACGCCGTGAAGAACCTGTCCAAGGGCATCGACGGCAAGTACTACCTGGTGCCGATCTACAACTATCCGTGGGTGGTCTTCTACAACAAGAGCACGTTCGCCAGCAAGGGCTACCAGGTCCCCAAGAACTGGGACCAGTTCATCGCCCTGGCCAAGCAGATGCAGAAGGACGGGCTGATCCCGCTGGCGTTCGCGGAGAAGGACGGCTGGCCGGCACTCGGCACGTTCGACATCCTCAATCTGCGGACCAACGGGTACGACTACCATATGTCGCTGATGGCGCACAAAACGCCCTGGACGGACAAGGGCGTCACCGCGGTCTTCGACAAGTGGCGCGAGCTCATGCCGTACCTGCAGAAGGGCGCCAACGGGCGGATCTGGCAGGACGCCGCCAAGGCGCTGGAGAACAAGCAGGCGGGCATGATGTTCCAGGGCTCGAACCAGGTGGCCGCGAACTACGCGCCGGCTCACCTGGCCGACCTGGACTTCTTCCCGTACCCGATCATCAACGAGCAGTACGGCCAGGACTTCATGGACGCCCCGGCCGACGGGTTCATCATGCCGAAGAAGGGCAAGAACAAGGACGCCGCCAAAGCAGTGCTCGCGTACATCGGCACGCCGGAAGCCGAGGCGACGTACCTCAAGACCGACCAGTGGGACGTCGGCGTGGCCAACGGGTTGGTCGCCCCCACCTACAACGCGATTCAGAAGAAGTCCGCGCAGGCGATCGCCGCGTGCAAGAGTGTGTCCCAGTTCATGGACCGGGACACAGTGCCCGACATGGCCACGGCGATGATCAAGCAGATCCAGGGGTTCATCGACAACCCGAGTGCGTCGAATGTCTCCTCGATCCAGAGCAGCGCTGAGAGCCAGGCAAAGACGATCTTCAGTTAGGGCTTCTTCTGTGGTTGCCGAAACCATGCCGGCGGCGCCCAAGCGTCGCCGGCGGCGCGGGGTGCGGCGCCTGACACGCCGGGACAAGTTGATCCTGGTACTGCTGCTCGGCATCCCGCTGTTGATCGACTTGGCGTTCGTCTGGTTCCCGGCGGGCGCGTCGGTCTTCTTGTCGTTCACCAAGTGGACGGGCGTCGGCGGCATCCACCTCAGGCAGTGCAGCACGGCCGGCACGCTGCCCGGCATCCCCCAGCCCGGCTGTCTGTACGGCATCCAGAACTACCGCCAGGCGTTCAATTCATCGATTACGCCGGACTTCTGGCCGGCGGTGCGGCACAACATGCTCTGGCTGCTGGTGTTCATCGTGATCGCCACGCCGCTGGGCATGCTGTTCGCGGTCATCCTCGACCGCGGCATCCGGGGCAGCCGCATCTACCAGAGCGTGCTGTTCCTGCCGGTGATGCTGTCGCTCGCGATGATCGGCATCGTCTGGGAGCTGATCTACTCGCCGAACTTCGGACTGATCAACACCGTTATCGGCCACAACAGCAATACGAACCTCATCGACTGGCTGGGCAATCCGCGCCTGAACATCTGGGCGATCCTCGTCGAAGCGACGTGGCGGCAGGCGGGGTATGTCATGGTGCTGTACCTCGCCGGGCTGAAGGCGGTGGACCCGGCGCTGCGGGAGGCCGCGGTCATCGACGGCGCGAGCGAGTGGCAGACGTTCTGGCGCGTCGTCTTCCCGGTGATGAAGCCGATCAACATCGTGATCCTCGTCGTCACCGTGATCGAGTCGCTGCGCGCATTCGACCTCATCTACATCACCGGCAAGGGCAATCCCATCAAGGGCCTGGAGATTCTGTCCGTGCTGGTTACCCAGAACATCGTGGGTGAGACGCAACGGATCGGTTTCGGCTCGACACTCGGCGTCGTGCTGCTGGTTATCTCACTCGTCCCGATCTCGATCTTCCTGTATCAGACGTTCCGGCGCGAGGAGAAGCGGTAATGGCCGTCATTACCCCTGAGGAGGCGGTAAGCGACCTCACTCGCCGGCCGGCGCGGACGCGCACGCGGCGCCGGGTCAGCGTCGGCGGGGTGGCGGTTCAGGTGTTCATGCTCGTCGTGGCCATCCTGTGGATCACGCCGATCGCGTTCGCGATCTACGTCTCGCTGCGGCCGGTCGACGAGACCAACCGGCTCGGGTATGTCTCGATCGCACACCGGCTGACGTTCTCGAACTACACGAACGCCTGGTCGCAGTCGGACATGTGGCGGTTCTTCCTCAACTCGGTATGGATCACCGTGCCCGCCGTGATCCTCACGCTCTTGCTCGCATCGATGGTCGCGTTCGTCGTGGCGCGGATGAGCTTCCGGTTCAACATCGCCATGCTGATCCTGTTCACGGCCGGCAACCTGCTGCCGCAGCAGGTGATCATCACCCCGCTGTACCGGCTCTACCTGCAGATCCACGTCCCGCAGCCGTTAAGCGACAGCGGGCTGCTGTACGACTCGCGACTCGGGCTAGTCGTGATCAACGTTGCGTTCCAGCTCGGCTTCTGCGTCTTCGTGCTGAGCAACTACATGAAGACGATCCCGACCGAGATCGACGAGGCGGCGCTGGTCGACGGGGCGACACTGTTCATGCGGTACTGGCGCATCGTGCTGCCGCTGTGCCGGCCGGCCCTGGCGGCGCTTGCGACCTTGCTCACCACCTGGATCTACAACGACTTCTTCTGGGCGATCACCCTGATCTCGACGGGCAACAGACGTCCGATCACGTCAGCGCTGGCCAACCTGCAAGGGCAGTTCGTGGCCAATCAGAACATGATCGCCGCCGCCGCGCTGATGGCGGCCATCCCGACGCTGATCGTCTACCTCCTGCTGCAGCGGCAGTTCATCGCCGGCCTCGCGCTCGGCTCCTCCAAGGGTTGAGCCACCACAGAGCGATGAGCGCTCGCGCGAAGAGCCCGCCGGCCGCGGCGCGGGCCGAGCGCAGCGAGGCTCGGCTCGAGGGTCGCGCCCGAGCGCCAGCGAGCGGCGCACCCGCAGGGCCGAATCCGGCGGATTAGATGGTGTGCGCGCCTTGTGACGGTTGTGCTGTGAAGGCGGTCGCCGGGGTGAAGCCGTGGATGCGGTACGTCCGCTGGACGGCGTTCGTCGTCTGCCGGATTCGCCCGTGCTCGACGAGCGCGATGACGCAGCCGCCGAAGCCCCCGCCGGTCATCCGTGCGCCGAGCGCGCCTGCCCCGAGCAATGCCTCGACGGCGATGTCGACCTCCGGCACGGTGATCTCGTAGTCGTCGCGCATCGACGCGTGCGAGGCCGTGAGCAGCGGGCCGATGTCTCGGATCCGGCCGCCGCGCAGCAG
>JBPYES010000266.1:0-15903 GCA_051984825.1 Jatrophihabitantaceae bacterium | reverse complement strand
CGCCGACCGTGCCTCACGAACCGGCTCGGAGCATTGCGGTCGTCGCGATCGCGCCCGAGTCGCAGCCCAGCCCGGAGAACGGTCCCTTCGGGCGGTTCGGCAGCGGGAAGGGTGGACGGCTGCCCGGCCGGGGCAGTCCACTCGGCAGCCGGCTGGTGTCCGGGGCCGGAAGCCGGCCCGACATGTGGCCGGCTCCCCCGAGGCCACCGACCAGCGCGTTCTGCTGGATGCTGGCGGCAGCCAGGGTGCCGTTCGCCTGCGGGGTGCCGACCGCCACCGTGAGCTTGCCCTTCTGCAGCTCCGCCGCGGTCGCGTTCGCCTGCTCGATCACGGTCGTTGCCGACGTCGTCGTGACCCGTACGCGGTGTCCACCCGGTTCGACGACGGTGAAGCCGGCCGAGCCGGCATCGGTGACCGTCCCGGCGGCATGACCGCGCTGCGCGAGCAGCCTGCCGAGATCCGGACGGCCGACCAGCCGTGCTGGCGGCGGCTTGGGCCCGTTCGCCAGCCTCGGCAGTAACGCGATCGACTGTGCCGCGATGGTGGCGCCGGAGGCGCTTCCCGAGCCGTCGACGAACACCTGTACGCCGTTCTTGACGTCGCTCAGGGGCCTCACCACCTGCCGGGTTATCTGCGTCGAGCCCGACGCCGTGACCGTGATCAGTTTCCCGGCACCCGTGCGCACCACGATGCGGGAACCGCTGACGCTCTCGAGCGTGCCGGCGGCGACCTCGAGCCGGGTGCACTCGGTGGGCGTCAACGCCGCGGCCAACTCAGCCGCGGACGTCGGGGCTGCCCCGCCTGCGGCCGGTCGGGCCGACGAGCCGAGCATCGAGTCCAGTCCGTACCCGGTGACGCCGAGCACGACGGCCGCAGCGGCGGAGACGAGCACGACTCGCCGGCGCCGGCACGGCGTCCGGGCCGGCAGCTGGCCGATGGCGGCGAACAGAGGTGGCGGCTCGTACGCGGCGGTGAGGAGGCGGACGCCGCGGCCTACTGCGTTCCACTTGCGAGCCTCGGCCTGGCATCCGGGACAGGCTGCGAGATGCGCCTCGGCGGCGCTCCCGGGCGGGGTGCCGTCCGCGGAGGCGGCAAACGCCTCCAGCGTCAGATGGTTCATCGTCCGTACCCTTTCTCACTCAAGGCGCGGGCCAGCACCGCGCGGGCGGCAGCCAGCCGGCTCTTCACCGTGCCAAGCGGGATCTGCAGCACCTGTGCGGTCTCCGGGAGCGACAGCCCGGCACCGAACACGAGGCCCAGCACCTCGCGGTGCGCAAGGCTGAGCTCGCGGGTCGCGTTCGCGACCTCGGTCGCCGTCGCCCGTTCGAGCGCCACGTCTTCCGGGCCGGGATCAGGAGCAGGCCGATCAGCGAGGAGGCGGTCGTCGACGACCCGCAGCCGGCGGCGTCGCAGCCGATCCCGTGCCTGCCGGCGAGCGATGGCGATGATCCACGAGCGGACGCTGGACTCACCCCGGAACGACCCGGCGCCCCGCCACACCGCGAGCATGGTGTCTTGCAGGATCTCCTCGCTCATCCCGCGATCGCCCACAACCAGATCGATCTGGGCAAACACCACACCGGCATGCCGCTGGTAGAGCGCCACCAAGGCAGCGCGTTCCCCGCTGCGCACCCCGCGCAGCAGGTCGGCGTCCTCTACCCGGGCGAGCATCACCGGGGACGCCTCAGCAGCTTCGACAGGTGGCATGCCGGCTACCTCCCGGGACCAGTCGTGAACGCACCACACAACTAGGTAGCGATGAGACGCCGATAGGTTCGGGCTCGGGCGCATATCGTGGAATCCGCAAAGCCGCTGCGGAGGTGGGCGCTGTGCAGGATGTGCTCGACGAGTTGGTTGGCTGGTGGCAGGCCGGTGACACCGTTGGCGTGGGCACCGTGGTCGCCACGTGGAAGTCCGCGCCGAGACCACCGGGGGCGGCGATGCTCGTCGGTCCCGACGGCACCGCGGCGGGCAGCGTCTCAGGAGGCTGCGTCGAGGGAGCCGTCTACGACGCGGCGAGCGAGGTCCGCGACGGTGGCACGCCGGCGTTGCACCGCTACGGAGTCAGCGACGATGACGCGTTCGCCGTCGGCCTTACCTGCGGCGGCATCATCGACGTCTTTGTCGAGCGGATCAGCCGGGCGACATTCCCCGACCTGGACGATGTGGCCGCTGACATTCGCGAGGGGCGGCCGGTAGCGGTGGCGACGCTGGTCGACGCCGGCGACGGAATGCGCGGCCGGCACCTGGTCGTGCGCCCGGAATCCGCGGCCGGCTCACTGGGCTCGGAGCGCCTGGACGACGCCGTGCGCGCCGACGCGCGGGGGCTGCTCGAGCAGGGCCGTAGCGCCATGCTTCGGTATGGCAGCGACGGCGAGCGCCGCCTCGACGAGATCGGGGTGTTCGTCGCCTCGTACGCACCGCGCCCTCGCATGATCGTCTTCGGCGCCATCGACTTCGCCGCCGCCGTGGCACGGATCGGGTCATTCTTGGGGTACCGCGTCACGGTGTGCGACGCCCGGCCGGTGTTCGCAACGGCACGCCGCTTCCCGGACGCCGACGAGGTCATCGTCGAGTGGCCGCACAAGTACCTGGAGCGCACGGATACGGACGAGCGCACCGTTGTGTGCGTGCTCACACACGATCCGAAGTTCGACGTCCCGCTGCTCGAGATCGCGCTGCGCCGGCCGCTCGCCTACGTCGGCGCCATGGGCTCACGGCGCACCAATGAGGGCCGGCTCACGCAGCTGCGCGAGCGTGGCATGGGCGAGGACGAACTGGCCCGGCTGCACGCCCCGATCGGCCTGGACACCGGGGCGCGGACCCCCGAAGAGACCGCCGTAGCGATCGCCGCGGAGATCATCGCGGCACGCTGGGGTGGCAGCGGCGCGCCGCTGCGCGAAACACCGGGCGCGATCCATGGGGAGCGTCTGAGCGTGTCCTGAGCAATCCGGAAGCGGGCTCCGGGCCCGAGGTGGAATCATTGGAGGGTGACAGCAACCGCGACGAAACCTGAGGCCCAGCCCGCGCCGGTCCGGCGCTTCAAGGGGCTGTGGCCGCAGCGGTTGCTGCATCACCGGGTGCCGCGCCTGTGGCAAGAACTCGTTCTCATCGGCATCGGTTACTACCTCTACCGCGAGGCACGCAACCTGGTGCCCGACCAGCCCGGCATCGCGCACCGGCACGGCCGCAGCATCCAGTGGCTGCAGGACAGGCTGCACCTGAATTTCGAGCTTTCGGTGAACCACTTCGTCGACCATCACGAGTGGCTCGCCCAGGTCATGGACTACTACTACGCCACGATGCACTTCATCATCACGATCGCGGTGCTGGTGTGGCTGTTCCTTGCCCGCAAGCGCGTCTACCGGGGCATGCGCACGGCGCTGTTCGCCACCACGTTGATCGGATTGGCCGGGTTCTATCTGTATCCCCTGGCTCCGCCACGGCTGCTGCCGCAGTTCGGCTACATCGACACGCTCGCCAAATACCACACCTGGGGGTCGCTCGCCGACCCGAATGTGGCCGAACACACAAATCAGTTCGCGGCGATGCCCAGCCTGCACATCGGCTGGGCGGTGTGGTGCGCCGTCGCCATCTGGTTCTGCGCCAAGCCGCTGTGGCTGCGCGTCCTGGCACTGCTCTACCCGATCGCCACGCTGCTCGTGATCGTCGGCACGGCGAACCACTTCATCCTCGACGCGGTGGGCGGCCTGGTCGTCGTGGCCGCCGGATTCGGGGTGCAGTACCTGATGTCCGGGCATCCGGCGCACGTACCGGCACCGGACGAGCCGCAGAATGCGCCGCCTGACGACCGCGAGCCCGCCGGGGTTCAGTCGTAGAACACACGCTCGACTACCCGGCGCGCCCGGCGCGCGGCCCGGCGGTAGTCGTCGACGACCTGCCCGGGGTCGAAGCCGGCCGGGTAGCCGAGGGCCCGGCCTACCGCGACCAGTGTCCGGCCCTGCCGGGGAAGCTGGTCGTCGGCCTTGTCGCGCACCAGCATGATCGCGTTGCGGGTGTGGGTGGCAAGCCGCCAGGCTGCCTCGAGCGCCTCCGCGTCGTGCCGCGCGATGAGGCCGGCGTCGGCGGCGGCGCGAAGTGCCGGCAAGGTACGCGTGGTGCGCAGCCCGGCGGTCCCGTGGCCATGGGCGAGCTGGAGTAGTTGGACCGTCCACTCGATGTCGGCCAAGCCGCCCCGGCCGAGCTTCAGGTGCGTCGCCGGGTCGGCACCGCGGGGCAGGCGCTCGGCGTCCACCCGGGCCTTGAGCCTGCGGATCTCGGTGCGATCGTCGGCCCGCAAGCCGGCAGCCGGGTAGCGCACCGGCTCGATGAGCGCAGTGAATCGCGCACCCAGCGACGCGTCCCCGACCGCAAACCGGGCCCGCAGCAGCGCCTGTGCCTCCCAGGCCGACGACCAGCGGGAGTAGTACTCGGCGTAGGAGGCGAGCGAGCGCACCAGCGGTCCGTTACGCCCTTCCGGGCGCAGGTTGGCGTCGATGTCGAGGGACGGGTCGGTCGAGGGTGCGCTGAGCAGCGCGCGCAGCCGCTCCGCGACCTCCTGGGCGTCGCGCGCGGCGTCGGCCGGGCCGTCGTAGACGAACATCACGTCCGCGTCGGAGCCGTAGCCGACCTCGCAACCACCCAGCCGCCCCATCGCGATCACCGCGAACTCGATGGGCGGATCGCCTGCTGATCGGCGCGCCACCCGGAGTGCCGCGTCGAGTGTCGCCTCGGTGATCGCGGTGATCGCCTCGCCGGCCGCGGCGACGTCCAGCAAGCCGAGCAGGTCGGCGAACGCGGTGCGCAGCAGTTCGTGCCGGCGCAGCCCCCGCACCACGGACACGGCAGTCGTAGCGTCCGGCTGGCGAGCCGCCGCATCGATCATCGCTGTGGAAAGCTCGTCGGCGGGACGCGGCTGGAGCGCCGAGTCGTCCACGAGCAGTGGCAGCGCCTCGGGGGCACGTCCGAGCATGCCGGCGATGTAGCGGCTGGTGCCGAGCAGGTACGCCAGCCGCTCGGCGACCTTTCCCTCGTCGCGGAGCAGGCGCAGGTACCACGGCGTGGAGCCCAGGGCTTCAGACACTCGCCGGTACGCGAGCAGTCCGGCGTCCGGGTCAGGGGCGTCGGCGAAGTAGGCCAGCATCACCGGCAGCAGCGCGCGTTGCAGGGCAGACCGGCGGCTGACGCCGGTGGTCAGGGTCTCGATGTGCCGCAGCGCACCGGCGGGGTCGGCAAAACCGAGCGCGGCGAGGCGGCGGCCGGCCTCGCCGGTGGTCAGCCGCAGGTCCGCCGAGGGCACGCGGGCGACTGCCGACAGCAGCGGCCGGTAGAACAGCTTCTCGTGCAGCCGGCGCACCTCGCGGGCGCTGAGCGCCCACTCTGCGGCGAACACGGCGCGCGCGTCGCCGCGGCCGTCCGCCCGGAAGCCCATCGCACGGGCGAGCACGGTGAGCTCGGCCGGGTCGTCGGGCACCAGGTGCGTGCGGCGCAGCCGGCGCAGCTGCAACCGGTGCTCGGCAGCGCGCAGGAACCGATATGCATCGCCCAGGCTGACTGCGTCGTCGCGTCCCACGTACCCGCCGTCGCGCAATGCGGCGAGGGCAGCAAGCGTCGCGGGAACGCGCAGCGACTCGTCGCCGCGCCCGTGCACCAGCTGCAGTAACTGCACCGCGAACTCGACATCGCGCAGCCCGCCCGGGCCGAGCTTGATCTCCCGTTCGGCGATGCTGGCCGGTAGGTGGGCGACGACGCGCCGGCGCATCGCCTGGACGTCGGCCACGAAGTTGGGACGCTCCGCCGCCGTCCACACCATGGGCGCGATCACGTCGAGGTAGCGCTGCGCGAGCTCGCGGTCGCCCGCGGCCGGACGGGCTTTCAGCAGCGCCTGGAACTCCCAGGTGCTCGCCCAGCGTCGGTAGTACGCCTCGTGGCTAGCGAGCGTCCGCACCAGCGGACCGACCTTTCCCTCGGGCCGCAGGGCCGCGTCGACCTCCCAGGCGACGCCCGCGCAGATGCGCATGGTCTCCGCGGCGAGCTTCGTCGCGGTGGCCAGCGCCGCCTGCTCGTCCGCGTCACCTGCAGGCTCGGCCACGAAGATCACGTCGACATCGGAGACGTAGTTGAGCTCACGGGCGCCCGCCTTGCCCATCGCGATGATCGCGAGCCGGCACGGAGCGACGCCTGCGGGCAGATCAGCCTGCGCGACGGCCAGCGCGGCGCGCAGCGTCTTGTCAGCGAGATCCGCGAGCGCCTCGGTGACCGTCTCCAGCTGGATGTCGCCGGCGAGGTCGCGCCCGGCGATCGCGAGCAGGCCGCGGCGATACGCGGCACGCAGCTGCGCGATGGGCGCGGGCTCGAGGGCCGGGCGATCGAGATCGCCGGCAAGCACCCGCCAGTCATCGCGGTGTGCCGTGAGATGGTCGGCGAGTGCCGGCGACGCGCCGAGCAGGCTGGTAAGCCGGGCCCGGAGCGACGCGTCGGCACGCAGCGAGTCGAGCAGCTCCGGCTCGGCCATCCTGGCGAGAGCGCGCACCGCGGCGTCGGGATCCGCCGAGCGGCCCAGCGCGGCCACGACCGCCGCCGCGCCTTCGTCGACCGGCGCGTTTGCCTCGGCGTCCCACAGCGACAACGGCGCACCGGACAGCAACGCGCCCGCGCCGTCCGCGTCGAGGAAGCCCAGGCGGGCCAGCCGCAGTGCGATGCGGCCGGTCACTGCGGTCGCGCCGCCCGCATCTCGGCGGCGAGCGCCGCCCGGATCGCCGCCGGGTCGGTGATCGGCTCGGCGGTCGCCATGCGCAGCGGACGGGTGGCGGGAACCGACGACGGGTCGCGCACGATGTTTGCGAAGCGCTCCGCGAACGGGCGCCAGACCTCGGCGATATCGGCGTGCACGGCGTCGGCGCGCTCGAGGATCGCGTCGACGTCATACGCCTCGAGCGCAGCGGCGTCGGATGCCGCCCAACGACGCACGATCTCCGGAGTCGTCTCGATGTGGAACTGGATGCCCCAGGCCACGCGTCCGGCCCGGAACGCCTGCACCTCACATACCGGCGAGCTGGCAAGCAAGACCGCGCTCGGCGGCAGTTCGAGGACGGCGTCGCGATGCCACTGGATGACGTCCGGGGTGATTGGCATCTCGCGGAAAAGCGGATCGGTCCCCGCGTTGGCGCGCTTCGCGATCAGCTGCGCGCCGTACTCCGGTCCCTCGGGGTTCGGTCCGACGCGCCCGCCGAGTACTGCCCCGAGCAACTGCGCGCCGTAGCAGATCGCCAGGGTCGGCCGCTCGTCAGCTAGTGCGGCAGCCACGAGCTCCCGGAGCTGCGGCGGCTCGTCGCCGACAGTGTCCCCGCCCAGCACGACGAGCCCGTCATGCTCGCTCAGATCGTCCGGCAGGCTGGGCCAGTCGCGCACGTCCAGGTCCAGCCCGGCACCCACCAACCACTCCCCGAGGCGGCCGATCGGCGCGCTCGGCACGTTCTGCACGACGAGCGTAGTCACGCTTTCGAGACTAGTGCCGGCTCGCGCTCGGTCCCGAGTTCGGCGGCGGGGAGCCGCGGCCGTGGCATCAGCAGGTACGCGGCGATGTACAGCAGCGCGGCGATGACCAGCAGCGTGCGGTAGCCGTACGCAAGCGCGAGATACTCCAGGGAGCCACCGAGCATCGCGCCGAGCAGGTTCGTGGCGAAGGCGACGGTTGGCTCCGGCGTGGTGGCGAACCGCTTCGCGAAGATCACGTTCGCGGCGAAGATCGGCAGGAACGCGATCACGATCGCGGCGAGTCCGCGCGGGCCGGCCGGCAGCGATAGCAACGCGGAAGCCGGCACGAGCCAGGCGAGCGCGAGCCCGCCGAGCAGCAGCCCGTACATGACCGGCAGCGGCGGAGTGCGCCAGCGCCGGGTGACTTCCACGGCAGCAAGCACCGCTAACAGCACGCCGGCGAACACCAGCGCGTTCACCAGCCACGTGGTGCCGAACAGCAGCGCGAAGCCGGTGACGTTCTTCGTTTCCAGCAGCAGGAACGCAGCGCCGAGCAGGAATAGGTCGCGGTAGGACCACATTTGCCGCACGCCCGCAAGCCGCGGCCCCCGCCGGGTCAGCAGCACGGCGAGCACGGCCACGATGCTGGCGAGCAGGATCAAGCCGAGCGTCTTGACGTAGAGCCCGGGCACCGTCGAGTTCTCGAGGTACAGGAATGGCTTGTCGTCGGTCGCCGGCGCGGGCGTTCCCGCTGACGGCCGCCAGGTGCTCGTACCGCACCGCTGGTCGCCTGGTGAGAGGGCAGCGAGTATGACGGCCCGGTTCGGCGAATCCTCTGCGACGCACGGCGAGTGGCCGAAGGCGGACTGCATCGTCCCGGCGAGGCGGTCGATCAGCCACGCCTCGCGGTAGTAGTTGTACATCGCGAACGCCCCGCCCGGTGCGAGGTGGGCGCGAGCCGAGCGCACCGCCTCGATCGTGAAGAGGTAGCTCTCGAGGCGCAGCGAGCTGGCGCCGGAGACGAGCGTCAGCGAGTCGGGTAATGCGAACAGAATCAGGTCGAATTTCTTGTGTGTCGACTGGAGGTAGGCGCGGCCGTCATTGACATGCGTCGTGACGCGTGGATCCTGATACACCCGGTCCGGGTTGTGCTGCTTGCCGAAGCGCAGCAGCGTCGGGTCGATCTCGACGGCGTCGACGTGCCGCGCGTGGCGGCTCAGCGCAATCGCCACGTCGCTGCCCGTTCCGGCGCCGACGATGAGGACGTTTCCAGGCGGTCGCGGTGCGAGCAGGTACGGCGACAGGTACCACGACTCGTCGCGCTCCTTCGTCGCGGCACTCATCAGCTGCTGGTGCGGGATGCCGTTGACCTCGATGTCCCAGGCTGGGCCGCCCTTGTCGTCGACCTCGGCGAGCGTCGTGACCTTGTAGTACGGCGACCAGAACACGTTCTTGTCATGGCGCATCGGGTAGCCGAACAGCAGCAGCAACGCCACGACCAGACTCACCGACACCGACAGCCCCGGCCGGCCGAGAAGCACCACGAACAGCGCGCCGATGATCGCGAACCACACGAACGGCGGGGCGTCCAGGAACGCCAGCCCGGTGAACACGGCGATGCCCGCGAGGCTGCCGAGCAGGTCGTAGCGGTATGCGTCGAGGCGCGGCAGGTGCGGGAAACAGGAGCCGACGAGCTCACCGGGGCCAGCCATGATCGCGGCCACGGCGAGGAACACCGCCGGCAAGGTGAGCCAGATCGGCGGGCCGGTGGTGGACAGGCTGGTGAAGAAGATCAGCGCGCTGCCTTTGCGGTCGACGCTGACCGGGTACGCGGCCACGAAGCCCACCAGGCCCAGCAGGATCATCGGCGAGTAGTAGGGCGCCGGGACGCGGTCCGACGGAGCGCGCAGAAAGCCCAGCCCGATCCCGAGGAACGAACCCAGCAGCACGATGTTCGAGAAGTAGCTCAGGTGCAGCACATTGGCGCCGGTCCATCGGATGAGTGCCAGCTCGAGGAAGAGCATGAGCACGCTGGCGAGGAGCAGCCGGACGCGAATCGGCATGGTTAGCTCTTCCCGGATTCGGGCCGCCCTCATCGCTAGAGCGAGGGCAGGTAGCGACGCAGTTCGTACGGGGTTACCGCCGCTCTGTAGTCGACCCATTCAGCGCGCTTGTTGCGCAGGAAGTAGTCAAACACGTGCTCGCCGAGCGTCTCCGCGACGAGCTCGGATTCCTCCATTGCCCGCAGCGCGTCGGCCAGGTTGTGCGGCAACTCGGCATAACCGAGGGCGCGGCGCTCGGCGTCGGTAAGCGACCACACGTCGTCCTCGGCGCCGGGTGGCAGCTCATAGCCCTGCTCGATGCCCCTCATCCCGGCGGCGAGCAGCACGGCAAAGGCGAGGTACGGATTGCATGCCGGATCCAGCGAACGCAGTTCGACCCGCGTCGAGTTGGCCTTGCCCGGCTTGTACATGGGTACCCGCACCAGCGCCGAACGGTTGGCGTGCCCCCAGCAGACGTACGTGGGCGCCTCAACGAGCTCGCCGGGTGCCTGGTACCCGAACAGGCGCTTGTAGGAGTTCACCCACTGATTCGTCACCGCGGTGATCTCGCGGGCATGGTGCAAGAGCCCTGCTATGAACGCCCGCGCCGTCTTGGACAGGTACAACGGGTCGCTCGGATCATGGAAGGCGTTGCTGTCGCTCTCGAACAAGGACAGGTGCGTGTGCATGCCGCTACCGGGCTGGTTCCCGAACGGCTTGGGCATGAAGGTCGCGTGCACGCCGTGCGCGATCGCGACCTCCTTGATCACGTGCCGGAACGTCATGATGTTGTCGGCCATCGACAGCGCGTCGGCGTAGCGCAGGTCGATCTCCTGCTGCCCGGGGGCGACCTCATGGTGGCTGAATTCGACCGATATACCGAGGCCCTCAAGCGCGCTGACGGCATCGCGGCGGAAGTCGTGCGCGCTGTCGTGGCTCGTCATGTCGAAGTAGCCGCCGGTGTCGATCGGCTCGGGCTCACTGCCGTCGGTCGGCAGGTTCTTAAGCAGGAAGAACTCGATCTCGGGATGGGTGTAGAACGTGAAGCCGCGCTCGGCCGCCCGCGACAACGCCCGCCGCAGCACGTACCGGGGGTCCGCCCAGGACGGGGAGCCGTCGGGCATCGTGATGTCGCAGAACATTCGCGCGGAGTCGGCGGCCCGGCCGTCCGCTTCCGGCAGGATCTGGAACGTGCCCGGATCCGGCCGCGCCAGCATGTCGCTCTCGCTGGCCCGGGCGAACCCCTCGATCGCGGACCCGTCGAATCCGATGCCCTCCTCGAACGCGCCGTCCAGTTCGGCCGGCGCGATCGCCACGGACTTCAGATACCCCAGTACGTCGGTGAACCACAGCCGAACGAACCGGATCTGACGCTCCTCGAGCGTGCGCAGCACGAACTCCTGTTGCCGATCCACGGTCCTCCAGTCTCCGGCCGACGGATTACCCGGGAGAGTACGCCGTTGCTTATCCCGCCTGCGCGGCTCCGCGCCCGCACCACTCGCTGCGCTCGGGCGCATTCGCGGCTCCGCACCGCGCTCTTCCGGGCACGGGCCACCGAGCGATAGCGAAGGCTCGGCTCGAGGTGCGCGCCGGTTGCGGACCGCAACCACCGGGCGATGAGCGCTCGCGCGAAGAGCCCCGCCGGCCGCGCGAGCGCAGCGAGCTTGCGGGCCGAGCGTCAGCGAAGGCTCGGCTCGAGGTGCGCGCCGCTAGGCGGCGCCGCCGAGAGACGAATCCGGCGGATCTAATGCAGCGCGCTGCCGGCTTCCCACTCGGACCAGGGGACGCTCCAATCGCCGTTCTGCCAGACCGCGAGCGGAGCGCCGCCGGTGTTCTTGACCTGCACGACGTCGCCGACCTGGGACCACTTGTAGAACCACTCGGCGTTGTCCGGCGAGACGTTCAGGCACCCGTGCGAGGTGTCGGTGTTGCCCTGCGCCCAGACCGACCACGGCGCCGCGTGCACGTAAACACCGTCCGTGCTGATGCGGGTGGCCCAGTACACCAGGACGTTGTAGCCGCCGGCATCGAGCGAGAGGCCGAACGTGCGCGAGTCCATCCGGACCGGGTTGGCCTGATCGAGAACCGTGTAGGTTCCGGACTGCGTCCAGAACGTGATCGTCTTGCCGTTGTCGACGGTGCTCCCGCCCTTGCCCATCGAGGTAGGCATGCGCTTGATGATCTTGCCGTTCTGGTAGACGGTGACGATCTTGGTCTTGTCGTCGGCGACCGAGATGTGCGACGCGCCGATCCGGAACGAGACGCTCTGATCAGCCTGTCCCCAGAGGCCCGGGCTGACCTGCTTGCCGTACACGTTCGCCGCCACGGTCACCTTCGTGCCGGGCTGGTAGTACACCCGCGGGCGCCAGTGCACGTCCTGATCGTCCATCCAGTACCAGCTGCCCTGCTGCGCGGGCGTCGTGGTGACGCTCAGGGTCCGCTCCGCGGCCGCCTTGTCGCTGATCGGTTCGTCGAAGTGGACGCTCGTCACGAAGCCGACGCCGTACGTAGCGCCGTTGCCGATCGCCGCGCCGCCGGTGGTGTCCAGGTACGGCATCGTCATGTTCGGCGGCGACACCGTCGTGAAATGCGTCGTGCGGGTGACCGACAGGCCCTCGGGGTTCACTGCCTTGGCGGTGACGCCGTAGGTCTTGCCATAGCCCAGATCCTCGGCCACGTGCCACGAGCGCTTGTCGGCGCTGAACGCGCCGCTGACGACCTTGCCGTCCGGGTTGGTCATCGTGACCGACGCCAGCGTGCCTCCGGCCGCATTCACCGTGACCGGCGCGGAAGGGCTGACGTCCTGCGCGCCGTCGGCCAGATTGCTCGTGAGCCGTGCCGCCGGCGCAGCCGGTGCCGGCGGTGTGCTGCTCGGCGAGCCCGTTGCATCGCCGGACTGGCTCGAGTTGGCCACAGGGGACGTGCGCTGTGCGCTGTGGTGGCCCGACGAGCAGGCACCGAGCACCAAAACTGCTGTGGCGGCGACCGCCGCCACAGACCAAAGTCGCCGATCCCCCACGAGCACCCCAACCTCCGACCTGCCGGTTCCCCACGATCAACCGCGTCGAACTCAATTGTGGACCAGCAGGGCACATCGACGCGCCGGCTGATGGTCACGATCAGCTCTCAACCGTATGACGTACGAACAGCTGGTTTGGTTGCACGAGATCCGGCATGTCGCGGGATCGGACACCGCGCCAGCTTCCGACATACTGCCGTATGGGCCTGACCGGCCGCGTGCCGGGGTCCGGCCCGGCGTAGGACACTGGAAATATGCCGCAGCTGCGCCTCGCCCTGGCCCAGATCGACGTGACCGTCGGCGACATGACGGGCAACGCCGCCGCCGTTGTGGCCCGCACCCGCGAGGCGGCCGACGCCGGAGCCCACCTGGTGCTCTTTCCTGAGATGGCGATCACAGGCTACCCACCCGAGGACCTGGTGTTCCGTCAGTCGTTCCGGGCGGCGTCGCGGGCCACCGTGGAGGAGCTGGCGAGCGATCTGGCCGCTGCGGGCCTCGCCGACACGGCTGTCGTCGTCGGCTACCTGGACGAGGACGGTGGACCGCACAGCACTCCCACCCTCTACCTCGACGAGCGCGCGGGTCCGCGCAACGCGGCAGCGTTCTGCCTGGGTGGCCACATCGTCGCCACCTACTACAAACACCACCTGCCGAACTACGGTGTGTTCGACGAGGCGCGCTACTTCGTGCGTGGGGAGCGGTTCACCGTGGTGCGCTACCGCGGGATCGATATCGCCCTGACGATCTGCGAGGACCTCTGGCAGGACGACGGCCCGTTCGCGGTGGCCGGCCAGGTCGGCGTAGGTCTGGTGGTCAACATCAACGGTTCGCCGTACGAGAGCAACAAGGACGACGTGCGGCTACGGCTGCTACAGCGCCGTGCCCGCGAGGCGCGCGCCACCATCGCGTACCTGAACATGGTCGGCGCTCAGGACGAGTTGGTGTTCGACGGCGACTCGATGGTGGTGACCGCTGACGGCGAAGTGCTCGCCCGTACCCCGCAATACGTCGAGGGTGTCTTCTGCGTCGACCTGGACCTGCCGGCCACGAACCCGGAAAGCCCGCCGCATTTGACCATGCGCGTCGAGCAGCACGACACGCAGACGCCCGCCGTGCCGCCGTACGCGATGCAGCCGGCCGGTATCGCCGAGCCGATCAGCGACGAAGCCGAGGTATGGGGCGCACTGGTCACCGGCACCCGCGACTACGTCCGCAAGAACGGGTTCCACTCGGTCGTGCTGGGCCTGTCCGGCGGCATCGACTCGGCCGTAGTGGCGGCGATCGCCGCGGACGCGATCGGCGGCGACAATGTCTACGGCGTGTCGATGCCGAGCAACTACTCATCCGAGGGCTCGAAGTCGGATGCCGCAGATCTTGCCGAGCGCATCGGGGCAAACTACAGGGTGGTGCCGGTTGCACCGATGATCGACGAGTTCGTCGACGCGCTGAAGCTCACCGGCTTGGCGGAGGAGAACGTCCAGGCACGGGTGCGCGGCACGACGTTGATGTCGCTGTCCAACGCCGAGGGCCATCTCGTGCTGGCGACGGGCAACAAGAGCGAGCTCGCCGTGGGCTACTCGACGATCTACGGCGACGCGGTGGGTGGGTTCGCGCCGATCAAGGACGTGCCGAAGTCGCTGGTCTGGACACTCGCCCGCTGGCGTAATGCCGAGGCCGAGGCACGCGGGGAGATACCACCCATCCCGGCGGACTCGATCTCCAAGCCGCCCTCGGCCGAGTTGCGCCCCGGCCAACTCGACACCGACTCGCTGCCGGACTACGAGTTGCTCGACGGGGTACTGGCGCGATACGTCGATGGCGACGAGGGGCTCGCGGACATCGTTGCGGCCGGCTACCCCGCAGACCTGGTGCGACGGATCGCCCGGATGGTCGACGCCGCCGAATGGAAGCGGCGCCAGTATCCGCCTGGTCCGAAGATCAGCTTCAAGGCGTTCGGCCGAGATCGGCGACTGCCGATCAGCAACCGTTGGCGGGAGCGATGAGTGTCGGCCGGCCTCGGCCGGTTCGAGTGACCTATTTCTCTCCGGTTACGTGCAGACATCCGGCGCTTGACGGCGCACCATGATGGCGTCAATCCACGGATAGCGCCCGGGGACCGGCGCGCCGGCCTCGAGGAGAAGGTGGGGCTTGCGATGTCAGAAAGCCTGTACGGCGGCGTACAGAACCGGCGGGTGACCGTTCGGGATCTCCAGCGCGCGAAGGACACCGGCGAACGCTGGCCGATGCTGACCGCCTACGACTACTCGACGGCCCGGGTGTTCGACGATGCCGGCATTCCCGTTCTGCTCGTCGGCGACTCGGCCGCAAACGTGATCTACGGGTACGACACGACGGTGCCGGTGAGCGTCGATGAGCTCCTGCCGCTGGTCCGCGGCGTGGTGCGCGGCACCAAGCGAGCGCTGGTCGTCGCTGACATGCCTTTCGGCAGCTACCAGTCCTCACCTCAGCAGGCGCTCGAGACGGCGGCGCGGTTCATGAAAGATGGCGGCGCTCAGGCCGTCAAGCTCGAGGGCGGCCGCCGCGTGGTGCCACAAGTCGAGGCGCTCGTCGGCGCCGGCGTCCCGGTCATGGCGCACATCGGGCTCACGCCTCAGTCGGTGAATGCGCTGGGCGGCTACCGCGTACAGGGCCGTGGTGACGAAGCAGCGCACCGCCTGCTCCAGGCTGCGAAGTCTCTCCAGCATGCTGGCGCGTTCGCGGTGGTGATGGAGGTCGTGCCGGCTGAGGTCGCCCGCGACGTCACCGCTCAGTTGCACATACCGACGATCGGCATCGGCGCAGGCCCACACTGCGACGCCCAGGTGTTGGTGTGGCAGGACATGGCAGGACTGCGCACCGGCGAGCACAAAGCGAAGTTCGTCAAGGAATTCGCCGACCTGGCCGGCGTGCTGCGGAACGCTGCCGAGGCGTTCGGTGCCGAGGTCCGCTCGGGTAGTTATCCCGCACCGGAGCACGAGTACCACTGAGCGCTCGACGTGTCAGAACGTCCAGCCGTGCTGTGTGATTAGTCTCCGCGGGTTGTTCGACCCTGCGCGGCCCTACCGCGTAGCAGGTCGAACAACCCGCGGAAAAATGACTTGGCTCAGCGAGCGGTCTTGCGCGCGGTCGCCCTCGTGGTTGCGGTCGTACGCGCGCCAACCTTCTTCACCGCGGTCTTCCGAACCGGAGCCTTCTTCGCCGCTGTGGTCGTGCGCGCCGTCGTCTTCCGCGCAGTCGTCTTCTTCGCAGTCGCCTTCTTGGCCGGAGCCTTCTTCGCGGCTGTGGTCTTGCGCGCGGTGGTCTTCTTGGCCGCGGTTGCCTTCTTGGCCGGAGCCTTCTTCGCGGCTGTCGTCTTGCGCGCGGTGG
>JBPYES010000265.1:0-5729 GCA_051984825.1 Jatrophihabitantaceae bacterium | reverse complement strand
CTGGGGGCGCACCCTGCGATCGCCGACCTGATCGTCGCCCGCTACGACGAAGCGGTCCGCTAAACTCGCGGCGTTCGCGAGGCACGGCCAGGTAGCTCAGTTGGTACGAGCGACCGCCTGAAAAGCGGTAGGTCGGCGGTTCGATCCCGCCCCTGGCCACTCCAGCAATCCTGAGGCTCCAGGTCACGGCACCTTCCCCGAGGCGGCGGTAGTCAAGACGGCGGACACCATCTACATGGGCTTCGGCCTGGAAGGCATTACCGGCAGCGACACCCGCAGCGCGATTCTCGGCAGGGCGATGAGCTACCTGCTGCGGTAACCCGTAGTTCGGGGGTTCGGTGCCCTTGCGTCGAACCCCCCGTGTGCGCGAGCAACCGTCGCGAACCTGATACTGCGCTGATCCCGTCCCAGCAGGCACACAGCGAGCACATACTCCGTCCATAGCACCCGCAGCTATCAAACAAGTGTCCGTGCAGTGCGCTGGAGCATTGGTGGTCCAATGAGGATGGCGGGGGTCCAGGCTCGCTGGCTCGTTGCGTCCGTGGCGGTTGCCGTCGGCCTGGTGGGCGTGGCGTATCTGCTGCCAACGCACCTCCCGATCTCTCCACGCGCCATCGCCAGGGCGCGCACTCGCACCGACTGTCCATGGGTCGAGTCGCGCCTCCCCATCGACACCAAGGTGCGGCAGGTGCTGGCGCGGATGACCCTGAACAACAAGGTCACGATGCTCAGCCTGTACCGCGGCGGCGGTTACGAGAACGAGACCACGGCAATTCCCGCGCTGTGCATCCCGCGACTGGTCCTCGAGGACGGGCCGGCCGGCGTTGCCGGTCTGTACGGTGCAACCGAGCTACCTGCGCCCATCGCCCTTGCTGCCTCGTGGAACCCCATGCTCGCCCGCGAGTACGGGACTGTGCAGGGCGAGGAGGCGCGGCGCAAGGACATCGACGTGGTGCAAGGGCCGGACGTCAACATCGCCCGCCTGCCGGAAAACGGTCGCACCTACGAGGCGTACGGCGAGGATCCCTACCTCACCGCCATGACCGCGGTGGCCAATATCGACGGCATCCAGAGCACCGGCGCGATGTCGGACGTCAAGCACTTCGCCGCCAATAACCAGGAGACGGCGCGCCAGTGGATAAATGAGCGGATCAGCCAGCGCGCACTGCAGGAGATCTACTTGCCCGCCTTCGCGGCTGCGATCCAGCGCGCCAACGTGGCAAGTCTCATGTGTGCGTACAACAAGGTCAATGGAAAGTACGCGTGCCAGAACCCCTACCTGATGAACCACGTATTGAACGACCAGCTCAAGTTCAACGGCTTCGTTCGGTCCGACCTGGGCTCGGTACACAATGTGACAGCGGCCTACGACGCAGGCCTGGATCAGTTGAAGCCCGGACAACCCGAGACATTGGCGGCGGCCGTGCGCTCCGGCCGAGTTCCCATGTCTCGCATCAACGACGCGGTGAGCAGGGTGCTCCGCGAGATGTTCCGCTTCAATCTCTTCGATAGGCCCGACTCCGGAACAGCTACAACGGTCGCTACGTCGCCCGAGCACGCGGCGTTCGCACGCGCCGTTGCCGAGCAGGGCACCGTCCTGTTGAAGAATGCCGACAACGTGCTGCCGTTGAGCAACCGGGTCGTGCATTCGATCGCGGTGATAGGCACCGATGCCGGCAGCGGCGCGCGCACGCAGGGCGAAGGTGGTTCGCTCGTCCCGGGCGGCGACGCACTCATGCCGTACCAGGCGATCGCGAACCGTGCCGGCCCGGGCGTAACAGTCACGTATTCGGACGGGCCCGCCGTGCCGATTCCTGCCGAATTCCTCACGCCGTTGTGGCGGGACGGCCACGGCTTACTCGCCCGCTACTACGACAACCTGAGCTCTTCTGGCCGGCCCGCCGTAACCCGGGTCACGAGCACCATTCAGCTGGGCCGCGACGCTCGCCCTGCCAAACTCCGTAAGCGATGGTCGGTTACGTGGACCGGAACGTTGACCGCCCCCGCGACCGGCTCCTACACCTTCCTGTTCAATGCCAACCACCGCGCGCAATTCCTCGTCGACGACCGCCTGGTCATGTCCACCACCGGGTATCCCTCAATGACTTCGGGAACGGTCCACCTCGTGGCGGGACGGCGTTACCTGGTCGTCGTAAAGTACCGCGATCCTTTCGCGGCGGCTCGGATGATTTTCAACTGGCTGCCGCCGCCAGACCCGTATCGTTCCGCGGAGTTGGCCGCCAAACACGCTGACGTCGCGATCGTCTTCGCCGGCGATGAGGAAGGTGAAGGATTCGACCGTCCCGGTTTGTCGCTGCCGAATAACCAAGACGCCCTGATCAGTAAGGTCGCGAGCGCAAATCCGAACACCATCGTCGTGCTGAATACCGGAAGCGCCGTGACCATGCCGTGGCTCGACAGAGTCAAGGGCGTTGTCGAGGCCTGGTATCCCGGTCAGGAGGACGGCAGCGCCATTGCTGCCGTGCTATTCGGCGACGTGAATCCGGCGGGAAAGCTGCCGATAACGTTCCCGAGGTCAGTGACTGACACGCCGGCGCATGATCCTGGACAATGGCCGGGAATTGCGGGTGTCGCGGATTACAGCGAAGGAATAGACGTAGGGTATCGCTGGTACGACTCACAGCACATCCAGCCGCTGTTTCCTTTTGGCTACGGCCTTTCGTATACGACGTTCGTCGTCCACGGCCTAGTTGCCGCCAAGCACCTATCGCGCAGCGGGGCGGAGAAGCTCAGCGTCGATGTCACGAACACCGGCCAGCGCGCCGGGGCTGAGGTCGTCCAGCTGTACGTGGGCATGCCCGCCACAGCCGGCGAGCCGCCCCAACAACTGAAGGGCTTCCAGCAGGTGATGCTGCAACCAGGCCAAACGCAGCGCGTCGCCTTCACGCTGACGCGGGCCGATCTCGCCTACTGGAGTACCGCGGCAAATAGCTGGGCGACCGCATCCGGCAATTACCGCATCATGGTCGGCACCTCGTCACGGGACATCGCCGCACGAGCCACCTTCCGCATTCCCCCGCCCCGGTCGTCCACTGCGCTGCCGCACTAAACCGCCGCACGGGCAGGATCGAGCGGAGCTAGTGAGTGGCGCCGCTGGGGTCGGCCGCGCGTGCCGCCTCGGCCTCCATGCGCGCTGCCTCCATGCCGGACACCCGGCGCAACGGCACCTCCTTGATGCACAGTGACAGCACCACGGCGATCAGCAGGGCGGCCGCGCCGGTGATGAACACCAGGTCCATCGCCTGGGAGAAGCCGGTACGGAACGGATGCGCGAGAACAGCATCCATCCGGGAGAGGAACGAGGTGTCGTTCAGGCTGCCGTGGCCTCCCGAGAGCAACTGCACCTGATCAGGATGTGCCCGCGCCGCCGCCTGGAACTGCGGCGTCTGCTGTGCCTCGGCGTACTGCGTGGCGATCCGGTGCGGCGCAGCCGAGAACAGGATGGATAGGAAGACTGCCGTTCCCAGCGTGCCGCCGACCTGCCGGAAGAAAATGCCGGATGACGTCGCGACGCCCATGTCTCGCGGCGGGACCGCGTTCTGCATTGCCAGTTGAATCGTCTGCATGTTCAGGCCGATGCCGAGACCGAACAGTGCCATGTAGATGTCGGTGCGCCACAGCGGCGTGTCCGCGCCCACGGTGTGCAGCAGGACCAACGACAACACGAGCAGCATGCTGCCGATGATCGGGAACATCTTGTACCGCCCCGTGCGGGACGTGAACTGGCCAGCACCCATGGAGGCAACCATGAGACCGAAGACCAACGGGAGCGTCAGCAGCCCGGCCTTCGTCGGCGAGGCGCCCTTGACGATCTGGAGATATAGCGGGATGCAGGCGATGCCGCCGAACATCCCGACGCCGATAACGAAGGACTGCGCCGCGCCCACCGAGAACGGCCCCGCGCGGAACAGCCGGCGCGGGATCAACGCGTCGGGACCCATGCGGCCCTCGACCCACACGAACCCGGCAAGCCCTGCCGCCCCGATCAGATAGCACGCGAATGCACCCGCGGAGGCCCAGCCCCACTCGCGTCCCTGCTCGGCAACAATCAGCAACGGCACCAGGCCGAGGATTAATGCGGTCGCGCCCTGCCAGTCGATGCGGTGGTCACGGCGGTGGTGCGGGAGGTGCAGTACTCGCATAACCACGAAGAGCGCCAACAGGCCGATCGGGACGTTCACATAGAAGATCCACCGCCAGCCGGTGATACCCAAGATCGAGTTCTCGCCGGAGAGGAAGCCTCCGATCAACGGCCCCAGCACGCTGGACGTTGCGAACACTGCCATGAAGTAGCCCATGTAGCGGGGGCGTTCCTGCGGCGAGACGATGTCAGCCATGATCGCGAGCGCCAGCGAGAACAAGCCGCCGGCGCCAAGGCCTTGGAAGGCACGAAACGCAGCCAGCATGTACATCGACGTCGACAGCCCGCACAACGCCGAGCCGAGAATGAAGATGCTGATCGCGATCAGGAACAACGGCTTGCGCCCGTAGATGTCCGACAACTTGCCGTACAGCGGCGTCGCGATGGTCGCGGTGATCAGGAACGCGGTCGTCACCCACGCCTGGACGGAGAGGCCGTTGAGGTCGTCTCCGATGCGGCGGATCGCCGTCGCGACGATCGTTTGGTCGAGTGCGCCGAGGAACATCCCGAGCAGCAGACCGGTCAGGATGGTCAGCACCTGCCGGTGACTTAGCGCCCCTGTGCGCTCCGCTGCCGCGGTAGCGGATGACATCAGCTCTCCCTCGGTGTCTCTAGATCATCGAACCAGCTCTTGCGGTGTGCCTCGAAGTCCGTGGTGAACCGTCGCAAGAGCGCGGTGAACTTCCGCACGTCGCGCTCACTCCACTCGCCGAGCATGCGCCGGTAGCGCTCGTTACGCATCCGCTTATGTTCGCGGTGGATCGCGGTCCCTTTCTCGGTGGCGACGAGCAGACTGGCGCGGCCGTCAGCCTGATCTGCACGCCGCTCCAGGTATCCGTCGCGCACGAGCTGGGCGACCTGCCGGCTGACCGTCGATGGATCGGAGTCGACCAGGAAGGCGAGGGCACTGGCCCGCAGCGGCCCTTCGTTGACAACGCACGAGAGCAGCACCTGCGAGGTCCACTCGACCTCGCGCTCGGCCTTGAGCAGAAAGTGGTGGTAGGCACGCTTGTATGCGCGCATGAGACCGCTGAACGTGGTGGCGAGCTCGTCGATGCCATCCTCGGACGGCGGATTTACGGGTGGCGCCGTCTGGCGCAAACGCTGCAGCGTCATCGCCGAGGCCTCCGGTTTGCTTGTAACACGCAATTAGTTGCTTGCTACAAGCATCCTAGGCCATGCCCCGGCCCGAACGTACGTCAGCGCCGTACCGGAACGGACCCGGTACGGCGCTGACTTGGACTGCTGTGCTCTTAGGCGTCCACGGTGGTGTTCGTGTTGCCCTCTAGCAGCGAACGGACCTCAGACTCGCGGTAACGGCGGTGACCGCCGAGCGTGCGGATCGAGGTCAGCTTGCCGGCCTTCGCCCACCTGGTGACCGTCTTCGGGTCGACGCGGAAAAGCGTCGCGACCTCGGACGGGGTAAGCAGTGGCTCTGACTCCGGACGGTGACGTGGTGTCGTCATCGCATGGCCCCCCTTCTGGGCACTATGTAACGCCGGTCCTGTTCGACGTCACGAGTCCAGTATGCACGCCGGAGCAGAAAGTTCCTACGGAAACTTTCTTA
>JBPYES010000264.1:0-3345 GCA_051984825.1 Jatrophihabitantaceae bacterium | reverse complement strand
GGCGTGCGCAGTATCACCAGGTTGGCGCTCGCCTGGGCGGAGACGAGCAGCTCGTCGATCAGCCGGGCCAGCCGCTGCGGCGGGGCGTCCTTGGCGGCCCGGGCGGTAAGCGGCGCGCCGTCCTCCGGGACGACATACATGGGCAGACCGCCGTCGGGGGTGCGCAGCTTTACGGCGCCCAGCTCCTCGAGATCGCGGCTGAGCGTCGCCTGCGTGACCTCGAAGCCCTCGTCGTTGAGTGCGGCAGCGAGCTCGGCCTGCGAGCGCACCCGCCGGGTGCTCAGGATGGCGACGATGCGGGCGTGGCGGGCAGCCTTGCTGGCCATCAGGCGCGCTCCAGCAGCCAGGTGAGCAGTGCCTTCTGCGCGTGCAGCCGGTTCTCGGCCTCGTCCCAGACGACGCTCTGCGCGCCGTCGATGACTTCGGCCGCGATCTCCTTGCCCCGATACGCCGGCAGGCAGTGCAGCACGATGGCGTCACGTGCGGCGTGCTGCATAGCGGCGACGTCGACGGCGAACGGCGCGAACACTGCGCCGCGCTGCTCGTTCTCCTGACCCATGGACACCCATGTGTCGGTAGCCACCACGTCGGCGGCGTCGAACGCCGTGTGCGGATCCGCGGTGACGGTGATCGAGCCACCTGTCTCGTTGGCGATTCGCGCCGCATCGGCCACGACCGCCGGGTCGGGGTGATAGCCGGTCGGGCCGCCGATCCGTACGTGCATGCCTGCTGTAGCGCCGCCGAGCAGGTACGAGTGGGCCATGTTGTTGGCGCCGTCGCCGACATAGGTGAGCGTGAGCCCGGCGAGTTTGCCCTTGTGTTCCCGAATGGTTTGCAGGTCGGCGAGCACTTGGCAGGGGTGGAACCGGTCGGTGAGCGCATTGACCACGGGCACCCGGCTGACCGCCGCCATCGCCTCGATGCGTTCCTGGGCGTAGGTGCGCCACACGATCGCGACGGCCTGACGGTCGAGGACACGCGTCGTGTCTTCAATCGGCTCACCACGCCCGAGCTGACTTGTCTGGGCGTCGATGACGAGTGGGTACCCACCGAGTTCGGCGATGCCCACGCTGAACGAGACACGGGTGCGTGTCGAGTGTTTGTCGAAGAGCACGGCCACGGCACGGGGTCCGGCGAGCGGCTGGCGCACGAGGCGGTCGGCCTTCATCGCGTCGGCCAGGTCGAGCACCTCGAGAAGCTCAGCCGGGCTGAGGTCGTCGTCGCGGAGGAAGTGTCTAGGCATCCGGGTCTCCTAGGGCCGCGCGCAGTCGCGGCATCGCGTCGTCCACATCGGCTTCGGTCAGGATCAGGGGCGGCGCCAGGCGGATCACGTCCGGCTTGACCGCGTTGATCAGCAGGCCGTGCTCGCGGGCGTTGCGTTCGACAGCGGCCGCCTCGTCGCCGTGCAGGGCCAGCGCCCACCACAGCCCGGTGCCGCGCACCGGGACGCCCAGCGTGCCGAGCTCCTGCGCAAGGTGCTCGCCCACGCGCTTCACCGAGTCGAGGAGGTGCTCGTCGGCGATCGTGTCGATTACGGCCAGCGCCGCGGCGCATGAGACCGGGTTGCCGCCGAACGTGCTGCCGTGCGCACCTGGTTCGAACAGCGAGCCCGCAGCGCCGAGGCCGATGCAGGCGCCGATCGGCATGCCGCCGCCGAGGCCCTTGGCGAGCGTGATCACGTCGGGCCGGACGCCCTCGGCGATGCTGGCGAACCAGTGGCCGGTGCGGCCGATGCCGCTCTGTACCTCGTCGACGATCAGCAAAGCTCCGGTCGCGCTGCATATCTCCCGGGCCGCGGCCAGGTAGCCCGGCGGGGCGGGCACCACTCCCCCTTCGCCGAGGGTCGGTTCGAGAACGACGGCGGCGGTCTGCTCGCTGACCGCGGCACGCAGCGCGGCAGCGTCGCCGTAGTCGACGAACGTGACGGGCCCGGGCAGTGGCGTGAACGGCTCGCGCTTGGCCGGGTTGCCCGTGATCGAGAGGGCGCCCATCGTCCGGCCGTGGAAGCTGCCCTTTGCCGCGACGATCTCGACGCGCCCGCCGTTGTTGCGACCGGAAATGCGGGCCAGCTTGAGCGCGCACTCGTTCGCCTCGGCGCCACTGTTGGCGAAGAACACCCGCCCATCCGCGCCGACCAGTTCGAGCAGGCGCTCGGCGAGGCGCACCCCGGGCTCGTGGATCGCGAGGTTGGACGAGTGTGCGAGCCGCGCCACCTGCGTAGAGACCGCCTCGACCACGGCGGGGTGCGCATGACCCAGCGACGACACCGCGATGCCCGCGACGAAGTCGAGGTACTCATGCCCGTCGATGTCCCAGACCCGGACGCCCTTGCCGTGGTCGACCACGAGCGGCGGGGTGCCGTAGCTGGGCATCATCGCCGCGTTCCACCGGTCGTTCAGGCTCATGCAGGCTCCTTGGTGGGCAGCACCATGGTGCCGATCCCTTCGCTCGTGAAGATCTCCAACAGCAACGCGTGCGGAACCCGCCCGTCGAGGACATGCGCGCGCGGCACGCCGCCCTCGACGGCGCGTACGCACGCCTCCATCTTGGGCACCATGCCCGACGACAGATTGGGCAGCAGTTCGGACAGGGCGGCCACATCGATCTCGCTGACCACCTCACGACTCGCCGGCCAGTCGGCGTACAGGCCCTCGACATCGGTGAGCACGACGAGCTTCTCCGCGCTGACGCCCACGGCGAGCGCCGCCGCTGCGGTGTCGGCGTTGACGTTGTAGGACAACCCGTCGGCGCCTCGTGCGACGGTCGCCACCACCGGGATGCGGCCGGCGTCGAGCAGCGCGTGCACGGTGCTCGGGTCGACCGCCACCACATCGCCGACCTGCCCGATGTCGACCGGTTCGCCGTCGACGACGGCCGGGCGGCGTTCGGCGGTGAGCAGGCCCCCGTCCTCCCCGGACAGGCCCACGGCGAATGCGCCGTGGTCATTGATGAGGTTGACGATGTCGCTGTTGACCTGTCCGACCAGCACCATGCGGACGACGGCCATCGCCTCCGGCGTCGTGACGCGCAGCCCCCCGCGGAATTCAGTGTGCATGCCCAGCCTGGCGAGGTGCTCTGTGATCTGCGGTCCACCGCCGTGCACCACGACAGGTTGCAGGCCGGCATAGCGCAGGAAGACGACGTCCTCCGCGAATGCCTTCTGCAACTCCGGCGAGGTCATCGCGTTACCGCCATACTTGATGACGACGACCTTGCCGTGGAAGCGCTCCAGCCACGGCAGCGCGTCGACGAGAATGGCCGCCTTTTGCATCGCATTCATGTCGAGTAGGCCGAGTTCTCTTCGACGTACGCATGGGAGAGATCGTTCGTCCAGATCGTGGCACG
>JBPYES010000263.1:0-6008 GCA_051984825.1 Jatrophihabitantaceae bacterium | reverse complement strand
ACCCGGTCGCCCTCGAACTGCTCGAACGCACCGGCCCGATGGCGGTGTCCAGCGCGAACCGCTCCGGGCAGCCGGCGCCGGTCACGGTCGATGAGGCAGAAAAGCAGCTCGGTGACAGCGTTCAGGTATACCTGGACAGCGGCCCGGCCGTGGTCGGGGTTGCCTCGACGATCGTCGATGTGACCACTGAGACGCCCCGAGTGCTCCGCCAGGGCGCAGTGACCCTCGACGAGCTGCGCCGAGTAGTGGATTCCGTCGTCAGCTGACCTGCATATCCGGTCGCTGCCGGGGAAACCTAACTCTGAGGCGGTAATCTCAGGCTGGCGGGCTCCCGAACACGTGAGGATCTGTGCATCCAAGTCTCGAGTACGCGCTGATCGGCTGCATCGCCGCCGCCGGCAGCTACCTGCTCACGCCGGCGGCGCGCCGTATCGCGATCTGGTGGGGTGCCGTGGCCAGGCCACGGGACCGGGATGTGCATGCGGTGGCCACGCCGCGACTTGGCGGTTTGGCGCTGTTCGGCGGGTTCGCGATGGCCATCTTCATCGCGCACCGGCTGCCGACACTGCATGCAACGTTTGCCAATTGGGACATCGACTGGGTGCTCGTCTCCGGCGCGATGATCTGCTTCATCGGGGTCCTGGACGACCGCTACGAGCTTGATTCGATCACGAAGCTGGCGGGCCAGGTGGCCGCCACCGGCGTGATGGTCACCAAGGGCGGCGTTCAGATGGCCGCTATCTATCTGCCGTTCGGGCACGCCGGCACGGTCTCGCTCGGGCGCGACATGGCCATCCCGATCACCATCCTGCTGACCGTCCTGACGATCAACGCGCTGAACTTCATCGACGGGCTGGACGGCCTCGCCGCCGGGGTCACCGCAATCAGCGCACTGGCGTTCTTCGTGTTCGCCTACCACCTCGTGTCGCACAACTACATCGACGTCGCGAACACGCCCACCCTGCTCACGGCCGCGCTTGCCGGCACCTGCATCGGCTTCCTGCCGCACAACTTCTCTCCGGCGCGCATCTTCATGGGCGACTCCGGGTCGATGCTGCTGGGCCTGGTGCTGTCCGCGGCTGCGACAACAGCCACGACCAGCGCGGACCCGCAATCATTCGGCTACCTGCTCGGCTCGCTGCCACTGCTGCTGCCGCTCCTGCCGATCGCGGTGCTGGCGATTCCGTTCGTCGATCTGCTGCTCGCCATCGTCCGGCGGGTGCGCCGCGGGCAATCGCCGTTCGCGCCGGACAAGGAGCACCTGCATCACCGCATGCTGGAAATCGGTCACACCCACCGGCGCGCCGTACTGCTGCTCTACTTCTGGTCGGCGCTGCTTGCGTTTGGGGGCGTGGCGCTCTCGCTCATGCACGGACCGTGGCTAGTGATCTCAGTGCTGTGCGTATTGGCCGCGATCGGGCTGTTGATGTCGGCGATTCCACGGCTACGCTCGAACCGGGGCAGACATGCCACCGGACGCCACGCCGCGGGTAGGCCAACCGGGCCGGTACCCGAGCCGGTAGCTGAGCCGGCACGCGGTCCGGCTGGCGTCGGCCAGCCCTGACCTGCCGAAAACCCGGCAGTAACGCTGTGATAAGTTGCGTGCGGCGCCGTGGACGGCCCGGGACCGCTAGGTGCCGCCGTCAATCCCTAGGTGCCTGATGCCAAGAGTTGACCTCGACCCCCTGGGAGCTGCCTGTGACTGAGATAAACGTGCGGGAACCACAGGCCAGCTGAGGGCAGGGCGGGGCGAGGTGACTCGCGAGCCGCCCGGGTGGTCGACGCTGCTGGGCATGGGCCTTGTCGTAGCCCTGCTGTTCGCCGGCGGACTTGCCCTCGGCTGGTTTCTCGACAGCGTCCTGCACACGTCGCCGATCTTGGCCATCGTGGGTCTCGCCCTTGGCCTCGCCGCCGGCGTCTTCTATAGCATCGTTCAGTTCCGCACCTTCATGAAAGAGTGATTGGAGATATCGCCCGTGCAGCCAGTTGCGAACCCTCCGATCGTGGACGCGGCGACGAACCTACGCCGATCCGTCGTCGTCGCCGCCGTCCTGGGCATGGCGAGCCTCGTGGTTCTGACACTGTTCGGGCATCCCTTCATGGGAATGTTCGCGTGCATAGGGCTGAGCCTGGGTGCGCTCAACAACAAGATGCTCCAGCAATCCATGCTCAACTACGCGGTCACGCCAACCATGACGAAGGGGCGCTTCGCGCGGCGGGCCCTGGTGCGGCTCTCGATCGTCACGGCGATCGCGCTGGTTGTCGGACTGATCTTCCGCCCCGACGGCTTGGGCCTGTTCGCCGGCCTCGCGGTATTCCAAGTGCTGATGCTGGTAGGCGCGTCCGTGCCCGTCTTCCGCAGTCTCCGGCACCCGTAGGCGAACGCTCATGGACTCGCACCCCGTCGCGCTGAACATCGAAGTCGGCCACCACATCACCTGGCACGTCTTCGGCCTCACGTGGAACGTCGACACGATCCTCAGCACGCTCGTCGCCGGTGCCATCGTCATCGGGATGGGATTTGCGGTGCGCAGACACGTCAGCGCCCGCAATCCAACCGGCCTGCAGCTTTTCTGGGAGACCGTGACCGGCTGGGTAGAGCGGCAGGTAGAGGAGACGATGGGCATCCGGACGGCGCCCTTCGTGGTACCGCTGGCAACGACGCTGTTCGTGTTCCTCCTGGTGGCGAACTGGCTGTCGCTCCTGCCGACCGGGCACCATCCCGAGTACTTGCCGCCGCCGGCCGCCGACGTCAATCTCACGTATGCGCTGGCGTTGCTGGTAATCGTCTGGATGTATGTGACGGGTATCCGCAAACGCGGCTTCCGGAACTACTTCCACCACCTCACGCAGCCCTATAAGGCGATGCTCCCGATCAACCTGATCGAGGAGATCGCGCGGCCGATTACCCTGGCGTTGCGGCTCTTCGGCAACATGTTTTCCGGCGTGATCATGGTGTCGCTGATCGCACTGTTCCCGGCTTACATCCTGTGGGCACCGGAGATCATCTGGAAGCTGTTCGAAATGTTCATCGGACTGATCCAGGCATTCATCTTCGCCCTACTTACGATCTTGTACTTCAGTACGGTTAAGCCCGCCGAGGAGGAAGGCGCGCACTGATCCGGGTATAGCAATAGCCGTACCCGAAACACTAGAGGAGAGAAATGGCCGTCGAGGTAACGACCAAGTCCATTACGCTAGCCGGTGCCTTCATAGGCGGGGGCATGGCGCTGGGCGGAGGTGCCATCGGCGCTGCGATCGGTGACGGTCTCGCCGGTAGCTCGCTGATCCAGGGCGTGGCTCGCCAGCCCGAAGCGCAGGGGCGCCTCCAAACACTGTTCTTCCTGACCGTGGGTCTGGTCGAGGCGATGTACTTCATCAACCTCGCCTTCGCGGTGCTGTTCGTCTTCGTTCTCGCAAAGTAGGAGTTCGACGGTCATGGCGCAGACCGTGCACGCAGACGGCAACTTCCTGGTTCCGAACGCGACGTTCATTGCGGAACTCGTCGCGTTCGTTCTCATCCTCCTGATCCTGTGGCGATACGTCGTGCCGCCGATTCAAAAGGCGATGCGCGAGCGTCAGGACATGATCCACAAGGAGGTCGAGGACAGCGAGCGAGCCAAGGAGAAGCTCGCCGAGGCGCAGTCCGAATACCAGCGCGCGCTGAACGAGGCGCGCGTCGAGGCGGCGCAGATCCGCGAGAGCGCGCGCGCCGAGGCGCAGCAGGTCGTCGAAGAGTTGCGCGCGCAGGCCCAGGACGAACAGGCGCGCATCGTCGCCCGCGGGGAAGAGCAGCTGCAACAGCAGCGCACCCAGGTCGTCCGCGATCTACGCGGGGAGATCGGGTCGCTGGCTGTGGAGCTGTCCGAGAAGATCGTGGGCCAGCGCTTGTCCGACGACGCGCAGGTCCGTGCCACGGTGGATTCCTTCCTCGCCGACCTCGAGCAGCGCGACACTGCGGGGCACGGAACATGAGCCACCCCACGAAACCGCTTCGCTGCCGCGCCGCGATGCCGCAGGGGCGCCGGTGATCCGCGCCGCCAGCCGAAACGCGATGGCGGAGCTGCGCGCTCGCCTGGACGCCGAGACGGCGAACCTCTCGAGCTCCGAGCTCACCGAGGTTGCCGAGCAGCTCTACGCGGTCGCCGACCTGCTCGTCGGCGAGTCGCGGCTGCGTCGCATCTTGGGCGACCCGTCGACGGCCGAGCAGTCGCGTACTCAACTCGTCTCCCAGCTGCTTCAGGGCAAGGTGATGCCCGCGACGGTCTCCGTCGTCACCACTGCGGTTGCCCTGCGCTGGTCATCGCCGTGGGATCTCACCGACGGCATCGCGGAGATCGGCGACGATGTGCTGCTGCGCACTGCAGAAATCGGCGGCGCGCTCCCGGAGGTCGAGGACCAGCTGTTCCGGTTCGAGCGCATTCTCGACAGCCAGGGGGAGCTCGTCACCCTGCTCGACGAGGTATCGGTGCCCGCCGCGCGACGCACCGCGCTGCTGCGCGACGTGGTATTCGGCCGGGTCCACCCGATCACCCAGAGGCTGCTCGAACACGTAGTCGCCAGCCCGCGAAAGCGTAGTGTCGAGAATGCCATCGACGACTTGCTCAAGGCGGCAGCGGCACGGCGCGAGCGTTCGATCGCGAGGGTCCTCTCGGCGGTGCCGGTGACGGCTAGCCAGGAGGAGCGGTTGGCACAGGCGCTGAGCGAGATTTACGGTCGCCCGATTGCGGTGCGCACGGCTGTCGATCCGTCCATACAGGGTGGTCTGGTGGTACGTATCGGCGACGAGCTCATCGACGGCAGCGTCGCCGGGCGGTTCACCGCCGCGCGGGCGGCGCTGGTGGGCCACTGACGCGCCACTGACGACACGAGATGAGGAACGGATAGATGGCAGAGCTGACGATCTCCGCGGATGAGATCCGCAGCGCGATCGAGAGCTACGTGACCTCGTACACGCCGGAAGCGTCCCGCGAGGAGATCGGCGTCGTCGCCGAGACGGGCGACGGCATCGCGACCGTCGAGGGGCTCCCGAGCGCGATGGCCAACGAGCTGCTCGAGTTCGAGGGTGGCACCCTCGGCGTCGCGCTCAACCTCGACGTGCGCGACATCGGCGTGGTGATCCTGGGTGACGCGTCCAAGATCGAAGAGGGCCAGACGGTCAAGCGCACCGGCGAGGTGCTCTCGGTGCCGGTCGGCGACGGTTACATGGGCCGGGTGGTCGATGCGCTGGGCAACCCGATCGACGGGCTGGGCGAGGTCGAGACCGAGGCGCGGCGCGCCCTGGAGCTCCAGGCGCCGACGGTGGTGCAGCGGCAGGATGTCAAGGAGGCGCTGCTCACCGGCATCAAGGCAATCGACTCGATGACCGCCATCGGCCGCGGGCAACGGCAGCTGATCATTGGCGACCGCCAGACCGGCAAGACCACCGTGTGCGTCGACGCGATCATCAACCAGCGCGACAACTGGAAAAGCGGCGACCCCGACAAGCAGGTGCGCTGCATTTACGTCGGCATCGGGCAGAAGGGCTCGACGATCGCGGCGGTCAAGCAGACGCTGGACGAGGCCGGCGCGCTCGAGTACACGTCGATCGTCGCCGCACCGGCGTCCGACTCAGCGGGCTTCAAGTACATCGCGCCGTACACCGGCTCGGCTATCGGCCAGCACTGGATGTACGCCGGTAAGCACGTGCTGATCGTGTTCGACGACCTGAGCAAGCAAGCCGAGGCGTACCGCGCGGTGTCGTTGCTGCTACGCCGCCCACCGGGTCGTGAGGCCTACCCGGGCGACGTGTTCTATCTGCACTCGCGGCTGCTCGAGCGGTGCGCGAAGCTCTCCGACGAGTTGGGCGCCGGGTCGATGACGGGGCTGCCGATCATCGAGACGAAGGGCAACGACATCTCGGCGTACATCCCGACCAACGTCATCTCGATCACCGACGGGCAGTGCTTCCTCGAGACCGACCTGTTCAACGCCGGCGTGCGGCCGGCGATCAACGTCGGCATCTCCGT
>JBPYES010000262.1:0-22932 GCA_051984825.1 Jatrophihabitantaceae bacterium | reverse complement strand
GTCGGAGAGCTGCTGCGGCAGTGGCGCGAGCGCCGCCGCATCAGCCAGCTCGACCTGTCCATCGAGGCCGACATCTCCACCCGGCACCTGAGCTTCGTCGAGACGGGACGCTCCCGGCCCAGCCGCGCCATGGTGCTGCGCCTGGCCGACAGCCTCGACGTCCCACTGCGGGAACGCAACCACCTGCTGCTCGCGGCCGGCTACGCCGCCGCCTACGGCGAGGCGTCGCTCGATGCTCCGCAGATGGCGGCCGTCCGTCAGGCTATCCGCCTCGTGCTCAAGGCGCAGGAGCCGTTCCCGGCCGTCGTCGTCGACCGGGCGTGGAACCTCGTTGATGCCAACGCGCCAATCGGATTGCTTACGGCGGGCGCAGCCCCGCAGCTGCTGGAGCCGCCGGTGAATGTGCTGCGATTGTCGCTACATCCGGACGGCGTTGCCCCCCGCATCGTCAACCTGGGGGAGTGGCGCGCACACCTGCTCGCCCGGCTGCGCCGCGAGATCGCAGTGAATGGCGACGAGCGGCTGATCCAGCTCCTCGACGAGTTGCACGAATACCCGGGCGACCAGCCCGGCGTCGCGGTCCCCGGCTCCGGTGACGTCGTGGTGCCGCTGCGCATCCGCAGCGACGTCGGGGAGCTGCGTTTCTTGAGTACCGTGGCCACGTTCGGTACGCCGCTGGACCTCACCGTCGCGGAGCTCTCGATCGAGTCGTTCTTCCCGGCGAACCGGGATACCGCCGAAAAGCTGGGAAGCTAGCTCGTAGCGCGGTCGAGGCGCTGCTCTGCGCGGCGCAGGTCTGCCTTCGCCTCGCGCACGCGGTGACCCGCGTCCGTGAGGCGGTGGCGTGCTTCGGCGAGCTGCTGCTCGAGCGCGTCCACCCGGTCGCGGTGCTTGGCCGCCTCGGTCTCCGCCTTGACCACCTGCCGGCGGGCGGTGGCGACCTCCTTCTCGGCAGCGGCGACCCGTTCCCGGTGGGCTCGCTCGGCGGCGGTGGGCTCGCGCGGCTTCGCCTTGGCCGGCGGCGCCCCGACCGGCGTGGCGGGACGTTCCGGCGGTGCCGGCGGTACGACCGTCAGCTCAGGGCCGGCGCCGGCATCCAGGCCGAAACCGGCCCATTGCGCGGCGCGCAGCAGGCGCCCGGACGCGAGCTGGTCGGCGACGTCCGGGTCGGCGAACGCCGCCGTGAGCGTCGCGTTGACCTCTTCGCGCAGGGCCGGGGACGGCGCCTGCTGCCCGGTCGCCGCGAAAGCGGCGCGGGCCATCGCGTCGACCAACTCGAGACGTTCCCGCGACAGCTCGCGAAGCGCCTTCCCGTCCAGGCGTCGTTCGGCGTCGCGCAACCGCGTGCCGAGATCTGCCGCGCGTTGAATCAGCCCGGCGTCGGCCCGTGCCAGGGCGTTGAGCGTCCAGGCGCTGCGGGTCGGCTTGCGCAGGGCGGCGATCGCCTTGGCTGCGGCTGCGTCACCGTCTTGCCGCGCAGCAGCGGCGAGCGTGCGGCGGCGGTCGACGAATTCGTCGGGGTCAGCGGCGTACAGCTGGTCGGCGGCCTGTTCGACTGTGGTCACGGGTTCATCGTCCCTGGAGCAGATCCGCGACAGTGGCGATGCCCTCGGCGACCGCTCGTTCGTTGACGTTGCCGACACCGATCACCAGCTGTGGCGGCGTGGTGCCGCCGCCGGCGCGGCTCACGCTCATGCCCCGCAGCCCGATCGAGCGCGACCGGGCCGCCGCGACCACCGTCTGTTCGTCGACCGTGTCCGGGAGGTGCGCCACTGCGTGGAACCCGGCGGCCAGGCCGGTGAGCCGAACATCGGGTGCGTGCCGGGCCAGCGACTCGACGAGTACCTCGCGGCGGCGGGCGTAGATCGCCCTCATTCGGCGCAGGTGCCGGTCGTAGCGGCCCGACTCGATCAGGGTCGCGAAGGCCAACTGGTCCAGGCCGGGTGAGCCACGGTCGCTCGCCTCCTTCTCGGCGGCGATCGCGTCCACCAGCGATGCTGGGCAGAGCAGCCAGCCGAGGCGCACTGTCGGCGCGAGTGACTTGCTGACGGTCCCGAGCGCAACTACACGATCCGGAGCCAGACCCTGGAGTGCCCCGACCGGCTCGCGGTCGTACCGGAACTCCGCGTCGTAGTCGTCCTCCATGATCATCGCGTCGTGCTCGTTCGCCCACGCCACGAGTGCCTGGCGCCGTTCGGGTGCGAGCACCACGCCGGTCGGCGACTGGTGGGCCGGCGTCACCACTACTGCGCGGGCCCCGGACGCTGCGAGCGCCGCCACGTCGATGCCCCGCTCGTCGACCGGCACCGGGACGGCCTGCATTCCGGCATGTGCCGAGACCACGGACGTGTCCGCATCGCCGTAGCCCGGATCCTCGAAGGCCACCCGCTGCACGCCCCTCGCGGCGAGCACGCGGAGCGTCAGGTCCAGCCCTTGCGCGAAACCTCCGCAGATCACGGTGTGCTCCGGCGGCGCGGCGGCGCTGCGCACGCGGCGCAGGTAACCGGCGAGGACAGTGCGCAGCCGTGACGAGCCCCGCGCGTCGCCGTAGTCGAAGTCGGCGTTCGGAACGTCCCGCAGCGTCTCGCGCATCGCCCACAGCCAGTCGGTGCGCGGGAAGCTGCTCAGGTCGGGTACGCCGGGCCGGAAGTCGATCTTCAGCTGAGGCGCAGCCGGTGCCGGCGAGGGTGCCGGCGTGGCCGGGTGCGCGCCACCGGCGACCCGGGTGGCGGAGCCGCCCTGACTGCTCAGGTAGCCCTCGGCCTGGAGCTGGGCGTAGCACTCCTGGACGAGCCCGCGCGAGACGCCGAGCTCGCGAGCCATAGCCCGCGACGACGGCAACCGTTCGTCGACCTGCAACCGCCCGCTCCGGATTGCCTCGCGCAGCGTCCCCTCGAGCTGCGCGCGGAGCGGCTGCGCGCCGCGCCGGTCCAATGCGACGAGCAGCTCGGGTCCCAAACCGGCCCACTCGATGGCCATGGAATTGGACCTTAGCGCCAGTCCGGTCCGAACCTAGATTTCGTGGCATGAGCGTTATCGCCGCCGCACCCTCCCGGCCCACCATCCTGAGCCCGGCCTTGGTTCGGGTGTTCGTGGCATCGTTCGGCTCGCTGACGTCGTTCTTCGTGCTGGCCTCGGTGGTGCCGCAGTACGCGGCCTCTGTCGGCGCCGGAGCCGCAGGCGCCGGACTCTCGACGGCCGCGCTGATGTTCGCCACGGTCGGCGCGGAGTTCGCTGCGCCATGGCTGGCCACCCGGTTCGGCTACCGGCGAGGGCTCGCCGCCGGACTGATCCTGCTCGGTGCGCCGGCGCTGGCGCTGCCCTATGCGACCGGCCTGCCGGCGATCCTGGCGGTAGCGGTCGTTCGCGGCATCGGCTTCGCGATCGTCATGGTGCTCGGCGATGCGCTGGTCCCGCTGCTCGTGCCGGACGAGCGGCGCGGCGAGGCGCTGGGCCTGGCCGGTGTCGTGGCGAGCGTCCCAGGCATCGTGGCGCTCCCGCTCGGCGCGTGGCTCGTCGGTCAGATCGGATACACCGGCGTGTTCGTCCTCGGCGGGGTGGCCGCGCTAGCAGCGCTGGCGGCGGTGCCGGGCCTGCCCGAGCCGCGCGAGGCAGCGGCGTCCGAGAAGACACGCGTCGTGGCCGGGCTGCGCAACCGGGCCGTGTTCCGGCCGGCGCTGGCGTTCGGGGCGACCGCTGTGGCCGGCGGCATCGTGACGGCATTCCTGCCGCTGGCGGTCGTCGGTGTCGCCCCGGCCGCGCTGCTCGTCCAGGCGGCGGCTTCCACGGTGACCCGCTGGTGGGCCGGGCGGCAGGCCGACCGGCACGGAGCCGTCCGGCTGCTCGTCCCGGCCGTGGTGCTCTCCGCCGCCGGAATGCTGGCCATGGCGCTGACCGGGTTGCCGGCGCTCGTGCTGCTCGGCGCGCTGGTCTTCGGTGCCGGCTTCGGCGTCGCGGAGAGCGTCAGCATGGTGACGATGTTCGAGGCAGTACCCCGAGCCGGCTACGGCATGGTGAGCGCGGTGTGGAACATGGCGTACGACGGGGGATACGGGCTGGGCGCCGCCGGCTGCGGTCTCGTCGCGGCGCGGACGGGGTACCCGATCGCATTCGCGCTGACCGCGGTAGTCGTCGGCGTCGCGGTGCTGCCGGCCCGGCGCCGCCGCCGAGGCTGACCCACGATCAGGTCCAGAGGTCGTCGAGCGTAGGAACCGCGACCCGGGCGCTGGCAAGGACCCGCTGCGGCGGCGCGGGTGCTTCGGCTTCGTGGACGTCGAGCGTGGCCAGTGCGGCGTCGGTGAGGAACCGGGTCGGCGGCGCGAGGCTGTAGCGGTCGCTGCCTCCGTAGCGGTGGACGTGCATGCGCTGGGGTACGTAGAGGTGCAGCTGGCTGCGGGCGCGGGTTAGCGCGACGTAGAACAGGCGCTGTTCTTCGACGAGACCGGTGCGGGCGTTGAGCGCCATGTCGGAGGGAAAGGCGCCGTCGACGAGGCCGATCACATGGACGATGTCCCACTCGAGCCCCTTGGCGGAATGGACGGTGGACAGCGTCAGGTAGTCCTCGTCCAGCTGCGGTGGGCCGGCGAGGTCGCTGGTGACGGCCGGCGGGTCGAGGGTGAGCGTGGCGACATATTCGGCAAGGGTCGGTGCCGTTGTGCTGGCGGCGACCAGCCGATCGAGATCGGCGAGTCGGGCTGGATGGTCGGGGTAGCGGCGGATCAGCAGCGGCCGCAGCATCGCCACCACCAGAGCAGCGCGATCCGTGGTTGCGCGCTCGGCGCGGGCGTCGACGAGCGCGGCGAGGGTGGCGCCGAGCTTGACCCGCGCCGCAGCGGGTGCTGCCGCGACGACCTCCCCGTGCCGGTGCTCGTCCATGCCGGCCGCGGGGTTCAGGACCGCGAGCAGGGTGCGGGCGCGGGCGGGTCCGATGCCCTCGTGCAGGCGCAGCAGCCGATACCAGGCGATCTCGTCGGCACGGTTGTCGAGCAGCCGCAGGGCGGCGATGAAGTCCTTGACGTGTGCCGCCTCGAGGAATCGCAGGCCGCCGTACTTCCGGAACGGAACGCGCCGGGCGGTCAGTTCGATCTCGAGCAGGTCGCTGTGGTGGGCGGCGCGCACGAGCACCGCCTGGTCGCGCAGCCGCCGCCCGGACTCGACGTTGTCAAGGACGGTGTCCGCGACGAGGCGGGCTTCGGCGGGTGCGTCGTAGCAGCGGGTCAGGGTGGGCTTCGCTCCGCCGGTGCGGTCGGAGTACAGCCGCAGCTTTCCGCCGGCGCCGCTTACGGGACGGATCGTGTTGGCCAGATCGAGCAGGGGTTGGCGTGAGCGGAAGTTGCGCTCCAAGCGGATGACCGTGACGTCGGGGAGCGTGGTGGCCAGGTCGGTGAGGTGGGCGGAGTCGGCTCCGCGGAAGCCGTAGATCGCCTGCGCGTCGTCGCCGACCACGGTCAATCCGGCCCCGTCCGGGCACAGCAGCCGGACGATGTCGACCTGGATCTGGTTGACGTCTTGGTATTCGTCGACGAGTACGTGATCCCACCGAGCGGTGATCGACGGTCCGAGCGTCTGATCGGTGAGCAAAGCGCGGCAGGCGAGCAGCAGATCGTCGAAATCGAGCAGTCCGTCGGCGCGCTTGCGGGTCATGTAGGCGCGGTACAGCTCGAGGATCTTCTCCAGGTGCGGCTCACACCAGGGAAACTCGGCGGCGATGACATCCCGGGCAGCGCGCGCGGTATTGACCGTCCGGGTGTACGCGTCGAGCAGGGTGTCCGCGCGGGGGAAGCGTTGGCTGGTGCCGGTCAGGTCGTGCTCGTGCCGGAGCAGGTCCATCAGATCTGCGGCGTCGGCCTGGTCGAGCACAGTGAACTCGGCCGGCAGCCCCAGGGTGTGCGGGTATCTGGTGATCAGCTGGTGGGCTACTGCGTGGAAGGTGCCGCCCCACAACCGGCCCGCGGCGCGCCGGTCTCCGCACAGGACGCCGGCGCGGGCCAGCATGTCCGCCGCCGCGCGCCGGGTGAACGTGAGCAGCAGGATCCGGGACGGGTCCGCGCCGTGCGCCAGTAGCCGGGCAACCCGCGCGGTCAGGGTGCGGGTCTTCCCGGTGCCGGCGCCGGCGACGATCACCAGTGGCCCACCGTCATGCGCGGCCGCGGCCAGCTGCGCCTCGTCCAGTCCCGCGTCCCACTCCGGCTCGAACATGCGTGCGAGCCTAGGCCACCGGCCGGCGGAACGTCGAGAACGTGGCCACGCCACGCCGCATGTCCGGGCTGTGGCAGCCTTGCGCGGTGACCGTCGCTGACTGGAAGGCGCGCGTGCTCGACGTCGTGGACGAGTCCGCGACGGAGTTGGTGACCTTCCTCGCCGACCTGGTCCGGATGCCGAGCGTCGGCGGAACCGACGTCGAGAACAGCGCCCAGCAGCACCTCGCGGCCGTATTCGACCGCATCGGGCTGGACGTCGATCACTGGCCGCTGCCGCTCACAGAACTGCTTGCCGAGCCGGACTTCCCGGGAGTCGAGGTCGACCGTGACGAGGCGTGGGGATTGGTCGGCAGGCTGGCCGGACACGGCGGCGGTCGGTCGTTGATGTTGAACGGGCACGTTGACGTGGTCCCGCCGGGCGATCCCGCCACGTGGACCGGGCGCGACCCGTACTCCGCCCGCCTCGACGGCGCGCTGATGTACGGGCGCGGGGCGTGCGACATGAAGGCCGGCCTGACTGCGGCACTGTTCGCGGTGCGCGCGTTGGCCAGGAGCGGCGTGCCCCTCGGCGGCGACGTGCTGCTCGCCAGCGTCCAGGGCGAGGAGGACGGCGGACTCGGTACGTACGCGCTGATCCGCCGTGGCTGGCGCGCCGACGCGTGCGTGATACCCGAGCCGACCGGCCTCGATATCGTCCCGGCCACGGCGGGCGCACTGACCTTCCGGCTGCGCGTGCCGGGACAGGCCGCACATGCGGCGCGCCGCACCAGCGGCGTCAGTGCAGTCGAGAAGTTCTGGCCCATCTGGCGCGCGCTGTCCGCCCTCGAGCAGCGACGGAATGCGAGCGTCGATCCGCTCGTCGCCCGCTGGGACATTGCTTATCCGATTTCGCTGGGCGTGGTGCGAGGCGGCGAATGGGCCTCGACCGTGCCTGATGTGCTTGTCGCTGAAGGGCGCCTCGGCGTGGCGCTCGACGAGCCCGTCGCCGTCGCGCGTGCCGACCTCGAGGACGCGGTGGCGGAGGCGTGCGACGCGGACGCGTGGTTGCGCGACCACCCGGCCCGGGTCGAATGGTGGGGTGGCGCGTTCGCGCCGGCGCGACTGCCGGCCAACAGCGACCTTGTGCAGCGGATGTCAGCCGCACACGCCCAGGTGTCGGTGTGCCCAGTGCAGACCTGGGGGGCGCCGTACGGCAGCGACCTGCGGCTGCTGACGAACCTCGCGGGCGCGCCGACGTTGCATTACGGCCCGGGGGACGTCACGCAGGCACACGCTCCCGACGAGTCGGTCTCACTGGAGCAGGTGCTCGTCTGCGCGAGAGCGCTTGCGTTGCTCGCCCTGGACGTCTGCGGAGTCCAGGTCTAAGGCGCCGGCCTACGTCCGGGGCTGCGTTTCGCGTGCCGCTGTCGAATAGCAGAGCCGATCTCGGAGCCTCGCCTGCGACGGGAGAATTCGCCTGCGGCGCCGCCCCGTTGGCGGAGCTCCGAGATCGGTTGGTTCATGTATCAGGTTGTGACGACCAGCGTGTGCTGGCCCGTACTGGTAGGTACGGTCACCTCGGTGCCACGGTTGGTCACACTCACGCGGTAGTTGTGCACAGCCTGCCCGTCGAGCAGAACCGTCGCCGGGGTCGTGCCACGCGGCAGCGTGTGGCCGATGACGACGTTGACGTTCAAGTTGGGCGAGACAGATAGCTGCGTGGTGTACGTCGTGCCGGTGTGGGTCGCCCGCACGTCGGCCGAACCGCTACCGAGCCGGATGTTCCGTCCCTGCACGGTGGTCTGCCCCGGCGGTACCTGTGGGACGACGCTCAGCATGCCGTTGCCGAGGTCGGGGTCGACGCCCAGCCACTGGTGCACGGCGGCCCATGTGGTGCCGTAGTTGCCCCACGCCTGCATGACCATCGAACGGCAGGTCCAGCAACGGTCGATGTTCGCGCCCTGGTCGGGTGACGGGAAGACCTCCGGCATGGCGCCCGGCTGCTCGTCGGGGGTGCCACCGGTGGCCGGCTCACCGAGCATCGTCTGGGTCAGCGCATTCAGGTAGCGCCCTTGCTGATCCGGACCGAGTCGCCCGTAGTTGCCCTCGCCGACCGCCTGGATCGACGTGCCGATGCCGTAGATCACCTTCTCGCCGCTGCCACTGGGCGGGCCGGTGCAGCCGGTGTGGAAGAGCCCTGGGTTGAACGGCGGAGTGCCGCGGTAGCAGGCGTTCTCCCGGCCGCCGAGTGCGGTGCTGCCGTGGTCGAACGGCACTGCGCCGGCAACGGTCTGACCGTTGACGTGCAGCTCGGTCTCCATGGGCGTCTGCCCGATCCAGTACTCCTGGAACAGCGGGGTGTCACCCGGCTCGCCGAGCGAGTCGGAGTACTGCTGCGCCGCCTGGTTCCACCAGGTGCTGTCGAACCGCTTCGCCAGGTCGTTGGCGTGGTCCACAGCCCAGTTGTACGTCGCGGTGTCGCCCTTCGAGTGGGCCATGTCGGCCAGGTCGTACAGGCCGCGCATGAGGTATACGGCGTTGTCCAACTTCTCCGGCCCCATGCCTGTCCGCTCGATGTTGCCGGATCCTTCGGGCCAGCCGTCGTGGTCGGCGTCCAACTGGTTCACGACGTGCCGCAGCGCGCGGGTGCTGAAATCGTACATCTCGTCGCGGAACTTGTTGTCACCCGTCCACCGCCAGACCAGGGCCACCGCGCTCGGGAACTTCACCGTCTCGTCGGTGTTGAAGTCGTTCACGCCGTTGGTCTGCGAATCGTGGCCGTACCAGATCGACCCGTCCGACACCGACTCGTGCACCACGACGCCCGAGCGGTTGTTGAGGATGTCGGAGATATCTCGCAACGCGCGGAGGTGATCTTCGATGGCCTGGAACTGCCCCACCGATACTGCGGCGAAGGCGGTGTATTCACCGTCCGTGCCGAAGATCCACGGATAGTCGGGGTACCCCGCTCCGATCCATGTCGCTGACGGCACTGTGCCGAGAGGTGCGGGGAACTGCGAGCCCTGGTTGGTCCAGCGCACCTGGAGGTTACGGGCGGACAGCGTCAGGTCGGCGAGGTTCTGCTTGCCCCAGTCGACCGCCTGCTGAAGGTCGCGATCGCCCGGCAGGTTCAGGCTGCTCTGCGATGCGAGCTGCTCGCGGGCGGCCACCTTGGCGGCCAGCCGCTGCGCCGGGTTCTGCAGCACCTTGCTCAGTTGCTGGCGGGCATCTCCCAGGCCGTTGTCCGAGCCGGCCACGCCCAGCCACACGGTCTGCGAGCCGTTCGCGGGCAGCGACAGCGAGTAGGTCAGTTCGCCGCCGGTGCCTCGCCCGAACGGCCCGTCGTCGCATGCCGACGGCTTGGGGTCGGCCGGGGCACCCGTCTCGTTGCCGGTGCACCGATGCCCGGGCTGCGGACCGTAGAACTGGTTACCAATGGCGCCGGAGGTGGGCTTGCCCGCCATGCCGACCAGCGCGGCGTAGTGGTGGACAGGAGCCGGGGCCACCGCGCCGTCGTCGGTGAAGACAAGATCGCGCCCGTCGAACGAACCCTTGTCAGGGATGTTCTGGCTGGCGTTGGGCGTGGTGCTGAACCCCCACGGGTACTGGCCCATGAGTTCGGAGTGCGCGTCGACCGACAACGTCGTCGTGCGCGCCGCGCCCGGGTTGGTGATCGTCAAGCCGAACAGCACGCCGCGCGGGCCGTCGGGCACGAAGTCCGTGCGCTGGACGCCCAGGCCGGCGGTGTTGGGCAGGTCGTAGCGGGTATAGCCCCAGCCGCTCGAGAACTTCGTGGCCGGACCGATCCAGTTCCCGTCCAGCCCGAACCACACGCCGTCCAGCATTTTCATCGGGGGCGTCCAGATGCCACCCATCTCGCCGGTCGTGTGCCAGCCGTTGGCGTAGAAGCGCCCGTCCTCGAAGCCGACCGAGTACGCCCGCGTTCCAGCGTCTACTTCGCGACGGTCAGCCAGCCGGGTCGTCACCGATAATTCCGGACTGCTCGCCAACCCGGAAGGTGCCGATCTGGCCCCGGGTGCCAGCGCAACCGAAAGGCTGATCAGGAAGGCGAATACCGCAACCGTGCTCACTAAGCGACGAGACATGACACTCCTCTGCCGACCGAGCGATGTAGGCCCGATGTGGCCTCTCTTATGCCACACCAAGCCAAGCCAGACAATCGGCAATCTTCACCGCTCGGATGGGCGTGTCAAGAGGCTCGTCGCCTGCTTGCCACGCCCGATCCGCGTCAGCTCAGGTAGGTCAGTACCCGATTCATCAGGTCCGCCTTGTCCGTTGCGGTCCCGTACGCCTCGAACGGGAACGCCAGGAATACCACCTTGTATGCACCTGCCGTCACGCTCAGCCCGTCGGTCGCGCCCGTGTCGTCGGTGAATGCCGCTGTGGCAGGGGCGATCGGCGTCACCTGGTCTTCGTAGGAGGCGTTCAGCACCGAGTGGTCCAGAGGGATCGCGCCGATGCCGTTGGTCACCGCGCTGCCGGCCACGCCGTGGACGTTCGCGGTCGGCTTGTCGTTCTGCGTCTCAGAGCCGTCCCAGTTGATGTGCAGGTAGTTGCGAACGAACGGGGTGGTGCCGGCCGATTGGTCGAGAATGTCCTGACCGGACATGAACAGCCGCCCGCCGCCGTCGAGGAACGTGCCGAGCTCGGACTCGTACGGGGTGATCGGGCCCGGGTAGGCGTTGCCGGTGAACCAGACGACAGTCTTGTGGGTGGTCAGCATCGAGAGCGGCAGTGTCGAGTCGGCTGACAGATCCCAGTAGCTGTACGCGACGTTGTTGGCCGTAAGTGCGTTCTCGTAGTAGCTCTCGACGTTCGGCCCGCGCCCGTCTTCGTCGACGATCAGCGTGTCGGCGGTGACCGCGATCGACGTCAGCTTCGTCGTCGCGCTCACCGACCCATCCGTGGTGGACGTCGCCGTCAGCGTCGTGTCACTGCTGGTGCCGTCCGACGCTGCAGCCGGTACGCCGACCTTCACGCACAGATCGGTGCTGTCACCCGGCTGCACGGTTGCCGTCGTGGTGGCCGGCGTCGAGCAGTCCGCGCCGTACAGGGTTGCCGGCCAGGTGCTGGTCGAACCGATCGAGTAGGAATCGGCCTCGTACCCTGCGTTGGTCAGGTGCACCGTGTACGTGGCGTTCGAGCCGGCCCGGCCGGCGCCCTTCTGCGCAGCTGGCGACACCGTCAGGGCATGCGCCGGCGCTGCCGGCAACGTCATCGCGAAGACGTGCATGTCTCCGCCCGTCGCCTGCGGCAGCGTGATGCTCGAGACCGTCTTGGCGACGTTCACCGGCGCTTCCATCGCGAAGACATGCGTCACGACGTTGTCGCGGTTGTTGCCGCTGAAGTTGCGGTACGGCGTGGCGATCGCGTCGATGTTCCCGGCTATCGGCGTGCCGCCACCGCCCCCGAGTGTCCAGTCGCTGAACTGCGCGGTGAACTGCGACGTCGTGCCATCGGTGTAAGTGATCGTTGCCGTGCCGCCGGCACCGGAGCCACCGGCGTTCGTCGAGCTGCCGAGCAGCCCGATCTTCGACGCGTGCGCCGGCGCGTTCAGCGGAATCGTCTGCCCGTTGGCCTCGATGTTGTCGAGCGTGGCGACCGGGACGTCCGGCCAGGTGTAGTCGATCCCGTCGGCGGTCACGGTGCTGCCCGGCGTGACGCCCTGTGCAGCAAGCGCCTGTGCCGAGTAGCTCCAGCCGCCGCCGTCGTACGTCGCGGCGCTTGTATTGGTGTCGTCGGTGATGCCGGCGTTCGTGTAGTACGGCCAGAGCTCACCTGGCTTCGCGACCGCCACTCCGAGCGACAGCGTGTGTTGTTCGGTTCCCGCGTTCACCTGGAACGTCACGTGGTAGCGCCCGTCCGGGACGTTCGCCCCGGCGGTGACGGTCACCTTCGCGCTCGCGTTGGCCCCGCTGCTGACGGACAGCGAGCCCTGGGCGGGACTTACGGTCAGGCCGTTGTCGGCAGTGGCCGTCCACGACACCGTCTGCTTCTTGCCGGCGAGGCCCGCCGCCGTCAGCGTCGCGGTGCTCGAGGCGCCTGGCTGAAGGACGACCGAACCAGGATCGACGGATGCGACGACCGAGTCCAGGCCCTGCTGGTAGGACGGAGGCGTCGCACTCGGGGTAGTGCCCCACGTGCCCGGCGTGGTCCCGAGCGTCCAGTCGAGGGTGGCGCCCTTGCTCAGGCGGGAGAACGGCACGTACAGCTTGCTGTAGTTGTCGCCGTCGAGCTTCAGGTTCTGGACGTAGTACGTCGACGGCGACGCGCCGGGCGCGTTGATCGTGATCGTCCTGCCGTTCGGCAGGCTGATCGTGGCGTTCGGGAAGCCCGGGCCGTTGAAGACCATGGTGTCGCTACCGGAGTTCTCCGGGTACATGCCGAGCATCTCCCAGACGAACGCGGAGCTGTTGGCACCCAGGTCGTCGTTGTCCGCCAGCCCGCTCGGGCCGGGGTTGTACATCGTGTTGCGGATGTGGTTCACCGCCTGCTGTGTGCCGGCCGGGTCGCCGGCGTAGTTCAGCGCGTACTGCTCACCGAAGCCGAACTCGTTCGTCAGCAGCGCGTGCATGCCGCCTGCGTCCGGCTGAGAGAGGAACTCTCGCAGCATCGGCACGACCTTGGAGTTCCCGCCCAGCAGCGAGAACAGCGCCGGGTAGTTGTTCGGGACGTTCCAGAGGTACTCGTACGCACTTCCCTCGACGTAGCGGGTTGAGCTTGTCGGGGTGATGCCCGGGACGAACGAGCCGTCCATGTTGCGGCCTGTCAGCAGGTTGTTGGACAGGTCGAAGACGTGCTGCCAGTTGTTGGCACGCGCTTGGAGCATGTTTGCGTCGGCCTTGTCGCCGAGCGCGCTGGCGAAGAACGACAGCGCGAGGTCCTGGCTGTCGTACTCCAGCAGTGTCGGCACCTGGCCGTGCGGGTTGCAGCAGCCGTAGCTGCCGTCCTCCGGCAGGTAACCGTACTTCTCCTCCATCGCTTCGCCGGGCCGTACATCGTTGACGGTGGTGGCCTGAGCCAGCATGTCCTTCAACGCCGTGGCGGTGTCGAAGTCCTGGGCGCCGAAGGCGTAGTAGTCGGCGATGATCGACTGCGCGGGGTCACCGACCATGACGTAGTTGTTCAGGTTGAGGTAGCCCCACTGCTGAAGAATCTTGTCCTGGTCGTAGTAGTTCAACAGCGACTGTGCCTGATCGCTTGCCGGCTTCGGATCGAGCATCGCCTGTAGCTCGGATGCGGAGTGGAACGTGTCCCATCCGGAGAAGATGCCGTACTGGTCGGCCTGTCCCGCGACGACATTGTGCGGCTTCATGTCCGCGCCCATGTACTGGCCGTTGACGTCACTGGTGATGTTGGGCTGCACGAACACCTTGTAGAGGTTGCTGTAGAACTGCTGCGTCTGGGCGACGCTGCCGCCGGACACCTGAATCCGCCCCAGCAACGTGTTCCACGCGGACTGCGCGGCCGCCTTGGTCGCGTCGAAGTTCCACCCGGAGTTGTCGGTCTGCCAGTTCAGCCGCGCGTTGGCGTCGCTGACGTAGGAGATGCCGACCTTGGCCTGGACGACCGGGTTGCTGGCCGTGTTGAACGTCAGGTACACCGCGTCGGGGGTGCCGTCGACCTGGCGGTTGATCACCTGCGAGGCGGTGAACGGCTGGTCGAAGGTGATGTCGAAGTGGACGGTGTATTCCTGCTGCTGGCCACCGTTGTTGCCCTCGCCGCAGAAGTGGCCGCTGGTCTCCGAGCCGACGATCTCCTGGTTGTTGACGACCTGCGCGGTGCTCGGCGCGTACTCGCCGTTCTGGCTGTCGTGGAGCTTGACGAGGAAGCCGGCTTGCGTGGTGGCCGGGTAGGTGAAGCGCGCCATGGAGCTGTGCGCCGTCGCGGTGAACTGCGAGGTGATCGTGTTGGGCTGGTTGGACTGCGCCGAGTAGTAGCCGGCCTGGGCGACCTCATTGGTGTTGGTGAATCCGGTGGTCGCGTTGTTCGGGTCGCTGGGCGCCGGGCCGGTCATGGGCAACATCGGCACGTCGCCGCCGGCGCCACATCCCGGACCGCTGACGTGCGTCAAGGAGTAGCCGGTGATCGACGACTCGCCGTACGAGTAGCCGCCGCCGGCGTTACGCCCGGGCATCGTGTCCGGGCTCCACTGCACCATCCCGAACGGCACCTCGGCGCCGGGGAACGTGTTGCCGCCGCCGGTGGTCCAGGTGCGGGTGTCCACCAGGGTGGCCGGATCGGTGGCCGCCTGCGGGGCGGCCGCAGCCTTGTTCTTCGCCGCGGACGGAAGCTTCGACGCGGGCACCGCTGCCTGGCAGTTGACCGGGAGGCCGTTTCGCCCCTCGGTACACGTGGCTCGCTGGGCCTTCTTCGCTTGGCCGGGCTTGGCGGGAGCGCTGGAGCCGGCTGTCGGCGGCGCCGGGCTCGGGCTGGGATCGGCGACTGCCACGGCCATCGATGTCGTAACTGCGAAAACAGTCGCGGCGACGGCCCCGAGAATCATCTGGCGCCGAGTAAACGGTGACGGCATAGTGCCTCGCATCACTAGGTCCTCCTCCAAGCCGGGGAGCAGCCAAGGTCCCCAGCTACCCGGGAAGACAACGTTGTCGGTCGGCCCGGAAGCTACGCTGCTTTTGACGGCAGTGTCAATGCATGTCGCCCGACGAAGGAGCGAGCAGATGACGACAACGACGACAGAGCGCGCCGTGCTTGCCGGGGGGTGCTTCTGGGGGATGCAGGACCTCATCAGGAGGCAGCCGGGCGTGATCTCTACCCGGGTCGGGTACACCGGCGGCGACGTGCCGAACGCGACGTATCGCAACCACGGGACGCACGCCGAGGCAATCGAGATCATCTTCGACCCGGCAAAGGTCTCGTACCGCGAACTGCTCGAGTTCTTCTTCCAGATCCACGATCCGACGACGAAGAATCGTCAGGGCAACGACATCGGGGCGAGCTACCGGTCGGCGATCTTCTACACCAGCGACGAGCAGAAGCGGATCGCCGAAGACACCATCGCCGACGTCAACGCGTCCGGTCTGTGGCCCGGCCAGGTGGTCACCGAGGTGAGTGCGGCCGGGCCGTTCTGGGAGGCCGAGCCCGAGCACCAGGACTACCTCGAGCGCTACCCGAACGGCTACACCTGTCACTACGTCCGGCCCGGGTGGCGCCTGCCGCACCGGACGTCCGCTTCCTAGACACCTGCCACAGCTGCCGCACCTTCTCGCGCAGCTCGCCCAACTCGCGCTTCTCCGCGCCTCTCGCGCAACTCGCGCTTCTCCGTGAGTTGTCCGTGTGTCCCAGCGTCCTGACGCCGCGACACACGGACAACTCTGAATGGTGAGCGTGAACGGTGAGCGTGAACGGTGAGCGTGAACGGTGAGCGTGAGTGATGAGCGTGAACGGTGGCGCGGCAATTGCGCTTGTTATGCCGCTGGGGGCTGTTTCGGGGCATCTGTTCACCACGCTGTGGATTCCCGGTGTAAAGCTAAAGGCAATCGACCTCGGCGCGGCCCGGGTGCAGCATTGTCCGGTCGGCAACCACTGGAGCCTCGTGGTACCGGTCCGCGAGTCAGACCTGACCGAACAGAAAGGCAGCGTGCCCGCGAACGCCACGACGCCCGCATCGCGTGAAGCTGAGCGCCACGCGGGCGGTGGCGTGCTGGAGCTGCGTGGGCTGACACGCCGGTTCGGAGCGCTCACGGCGCTCGACGATCTCTCGTTCAGCGTTCCGTCCGGCCAAGTGGTGGGATTTCTAGGTCCGAACGGCGCCGGCAAGACGACCACGATGCGCGCGATCTTCGGGCTCATCGATCTGGACGCCGGGGCAGTGCGGTGGAATGGCGCGCCGGTGGGCGCCGCAGCGCGGCGTCGCTTCGGCTACATGCCCGAGGAGCGTGGCCTCTACCCGGGGATGCTGGTAGGCGAACAGGTCGAATACATCGGCCGGCTGCACGGGATGACCCAGCGCGCCGCGGCGACGGCGACCCGTACTTGGCTGGAACGGCTCGGCATCGTGGATCGAACAACCAGCAAGGTGGAGTCGCTCTCGCACGGCAATCAGCAGCGGGTGCAACTGGCCACGGCGCTGGTGCACGCTCCGGAGCTGCTGGTCCTGGACGAGCCGCTGGCGGGACTGGATCCCACGGGCATCGACGCCATCGGCGAGGTGCTGGTGCAGCAGGCGCGGGCAGGATGCTGCGTGCTGTTGTCCAGCCACCAGCTCGACCTGGTGGAGGACCTGTGCGACTCGGTGACGATCATCGACCACGGCCGGCTCGTCGTCAGCGGCAGCGTCAACGAGCTCGCGACAAGCGGACCGCGGTCGCTGGTGGTTCGCGTCGTGGGTGATCGCGATGGCTCCTGGGCGCGGCGGCTGCCCGGCGTCACGGTTTCCGAACTCGACCGGGGTGCAGTGCGCCTCGCGCTCGACAAGTCGGTCGACAGCCAGGCTGTACTCGCCGCGGCGATGGCGGCCGGCCGGGTCACCGAGTTCGTTTTCGCTCGGCGACGGTTGTCTGAGGTCTTCCGGCAGGCGATGGCATGAAGCACTTCTTGCCGGTCGTCATCCTCGCCGTGGTGCTGGTCTTCGTGGCGGTACGACTTCGGCAGCGCGGGCGCATCGGGGGTATGGGGTCGCTGCTCGTTCGGCGCCGGAAATCGGGCCGGGCAGGCGAGGGCCCGCCCTTGCTGGGCGTTGTCGGACTGGTCGCCAACAGGGAGATTCGGCAACGTCTTCGTGGCCGCATCTTCCGCGTCGCCACCGTGCTGCTCCTGCTGGGCGTGGCTGCCGCGGTCGTTATCCCCGCGGAGACCAAGGGAAAGTCGCAGGCGGTGCAGGTCGGTGTCGTCGGGCAGTCGCCGCCGTCACTGGGTCCCGCGATTACCTCGGCAGCGACCAGCGTCGGCGCCGACGTCCACGTGGTGACCGAAACCGACACCGCGAGCGCGGAGGACGCGCTGCAGTCCGGCCACCTCGACGTGGCCGTCGTCGACGGCGAGCGGCTCATCGTCAAGCGTGCGCCCAGCAGCGATGACACGTCGCAGACCGCGACGTTCGCCCGCGCCCTCGCCGAGATCCTCGGTGCGCACCAAGCGATGCAGGCCGCGGGGCTCACACCGTCGCAGCAAGCGCAACTCGCCGGCGCCGCGCCGTTACAGATCTCGGCCCTGCATCCGGCGCGGATCACCACGACTGGCCGTACCACTGCAGTCATCGGCCTGATCATCATGATGATCATGCTGACCCAGTACCTGACGTGGACGCTCGTCGGTGTCATGGAGGAGAAGTCCAGCCGGGTCGTCGAGGTACTGCTCGCCACCGTGCGTCCGCTGCAACTCATCGCCGGCAAGGTGATCGGCATCGGTGTCGTGGTATTCGCCCAGACCGCCGCCGTGGCGGCGTTCGCCCTGGTGCTCGGCCGGGCCGTCGGCTCCGACCTGCTGCGGGGCAGCGCGCCGCTGGTCCTGCTCGCCACCCTGCTGTGGCTGCTGCTCGGCTACGCGTTCTACAGCTGGCTGTACGCCGCAGCCGGCTCGATGGCCGAACGCCAAGATCAGGTGCAGAGCCTCGCCATCCCGCTGGCGGCCCCGATCATCGCCGCATACATCCTGAGCATCACCGTGCTGAGCGCCGGTAACCCACCACCCACGTACTTCAAGGTGCTTGCGTATCTACCGCCGACTGCGCCGTTTGCCATGACCACCCTCGTCGGGCTCGGCTCGGTCACGTGGTGGCAGTTCACGTTGTCCGCCCTGATCACTCTGGCGAGCGTTCTGGTCGTAGCCAGACTTGCCGCGACCGTCTACCGGCGCGCGATACTGCGCACCGGTAGACGGGTGCGACTTCGCGAGATCGTCTCCGACCGGTCGCCCCAGCGGCTCAAATAACCGCCCGCGGGAAGTCACTCAAGACGGTGCTGCGAGATGCGGGCCGGGGCGCGGCTGAGCAGCCAGCCGCCCAGGAACGCCGCGATCGGCAACCCGAAGACGATGACGGCGAGGTCGACGTACGGCGGATGGGCGAGGTAGCTCAGGTGGTGCCAGTGCCACGCGCACAGTGCCAGGTACGCGCCTGCCGTGCCGATGATCCCGGCGAGTAGCGCCAAGGCCGCGGCGGTGGCTGCCGTCAGGGTGCGACGGGTGCGGGTGCCGGCTCCGACGGCTGTCAGTGTCTGCAGATCGCCGGCGGTCTCACTCCGGATCAAGCCGATCGTCATCGCGAGCACCCCGAGCGCCACCAGCACACCGGTCAGCGTCGAGTAGTCGCGCAGCCGCTGGAGTGAATGGTCCGAAGCAGTGCGCGTTTCGATGCTGATCCCCGCGGCCGCAGCCTGGTGCTGGGCGTGGGTGATCTGCGCCGCTGTCAGCGGCTGCGCCGTCTCCAGCAGCCATCCGACCGGCTGAGGGGTCAGCCCGAGCGCGCTCATCTCCTTCTCGGTGATGAGCGTGTTCGGTGCGGACGTGTAGTTCGGCAGCAGCTTCGTGACCTGGATCTTCACCGTTCGGAACGAGTCACGAAGTCCGTAGCTGAGCTGCACGCCGGACAAGTCGGTGTGGGCGGTGACGATGTCAGCCGTCTGGTCGATGGCGCCGGCCGGGATGCCGTAGAAGTCGAGGATCGCCGGCGAGGCGACGAACGGCGTTTCGACCAGGCTGAATCCGTGCTGACCGTTCTTGGTCATGGGGTGGACGAGCATCGCCCGGCCGAGATCCGGAGGTGCGCCGGGCGGCGCGTCGGTGTGCGGGTTCACCGCGGCGTCGAGTTCGAGGTCGTGCCGCGCGCCCAGCGACTGCGCAATTGCGTTTGCCGTGCGTCGTGCGGTCGCAATCATCGCGGCGCTCTGCCCGGCTGTCTGGGCGCCGTTAGCGGCGGTCGCCGGACCTCCCGGGTTGCCAGGACTGCCGTCGACCCACACGAGTAGCTGGTTCGCGGGCAGGTTCCCGCCGGTGAGGGAGTGATCTGCCGCCTGTTGGGCGGCGGCGTTGATCGCGATCGTGGCGGCGATGCCAACCGCAAGGCTGGCCGCGGCCAGCGCCGCCCCGGAGCGGGCCTGGTATCGGGCAAGATCGCGCACCGCCAAGCGCACCGCGACCGGTGCCCGGCGAGCGCCGGCGGCGAGGGTGCGGATGCCGAGCGGCGCGAGGAGCAACATGCCGGCCGTGATCGAGAGGATTCCGGTGACGATCAGCGGCGCGTGTCGCGCATGCGCGAGCACGAGCAGGACGAAACCGGCTGCCGCGAGCGCCGTGCCGAGCAGCGCGAACCGATGGGCGGGTTTCGGGGGAGCAGGCCGCCCGGACAGTGCCGCGACGATCGGCATCCGCGCGGCTGATCGAGCGGGCCACCACGACGCGGCGATCGCGGTGACGACGGCCAGCGCCGCACCGCCGATAACTGCCCACCAGGGGATCTTGAGCGGATCGATGCGGTGCCCGACGAGGTGCTCGAACGGCCCGCGCAGCGCGAACCACACGAGCAGCCCGAGGACCGTTCCGGCACAGGCGCCGACGGTGCCGACGGCTGCCCCGTTGGCCAGCATCACCCGTCGGACGTCGCGTTCGGTCGCGCCGATCGCGCCGATCATGCCGAGCGCGCGCAGCCGGCGGTGTGCCATCACGGTGAATCCGGCGACCGCCAGCAGGCCGATGAACGTGAGCCCGATGGTGGAGAGCAGCAGCACCGCCAGCGCTTGGGAGCGCCGTTGGGCCGCTGCGCTGGTGCCGTTGGACATGACTGACTGAAGATCCGTGCCGGGTGGCTGGAACTGCGCGACCGCCGACCCCGGGGCGTCCGTGAGCAACGTCAGACCGGACGGCGCAGCGATCTGCCCCGGGGCCACCAGCGCGAACGCGTCCTGCAGGTCCTTCGGGTTCTCGACGATGCCTACGACGCGCCTGTCCTGCCCGTTCACCCGCCACGTGTCCCCGATCGCGAGGCTGAACGTGGAGGCCACGCCGGAGGTCACCGCGATCTGCCCGCTGCCGGTGGGATAGCTCCCGGACACCAGGCGGAGCATGACCGCCCCGTAGACACCGTGCGGGTCCTGCGCGCGCAGGTCGACGGGCGTGATCGAGCCGGGCACTGGGATGCTCGAGTGTTCGATCGCCTCGACGGTGCCGAAGGCCTGCCGCGCCAAGGCGATTGTGGAGCCGACATTTCCGGGCTTGCCGAAGTCGATACGGGTGGTGGCTGTCCCGAGCTGCGCTTGGTCCGAGCTCTCCACGTTGGTGACGAGACCGAGCCCGACCGTGGTCGCGGCCACCGCGAGGGTGAGCAGTGCGAGCACCAGCAGTTGCTGGCGCCACTCGCGGCGCAGCAGCCGCCGGGCCCAGCGATTGATCGCGCGGCGTGCGGTGCGCCGGCCTCCGGAAGGGGGGCGCGGTGCCGGGGGAGCCGGCCGCGTCAGGGTGGTGGTCATCGCGCCGCGTCAGCTTCCAGCAACGATTCGGGGCCGTCCGGCTGCGCCGTCTGGTCCACGATTCGTCCATCGCGGATGAACACCACGCGGTCGGCCCATGACGCCAACTGGGCGTCGTGCGTGACGACCACGCCGGCGACGCCGTCCTGGCAGGTGGCCCGGACCACGCGCATCACCGACTCGCCGTTGACCGAATCCAGTGCGCCCGACGGCTCGTCGGCCAGCAGCAGTCGTCGCTGGCCCACCACGGCGCGGGCGATCGCGACCCGCTGCCGTTCGCCGCCGGACAGGTCGTCGGGGAACCGGTCGGCGCGATCCGCCAGACCGAATCGGTCCAATGCGGTCAGCGCCGCCGCACGCGCCGCCTTCACCGAGGAGCCGTCCAGCTCTAGGGGCAGGGACACGTTCTCCGCCGCGGTCAGCCCCGCAAGGAGGTTGAAGTCCTGAAATACGTATCCGATCGACCGGCGGCGTAGCGCCGCCCGCTCGTTGCGCGAGAGCTGCGACAGGCGTACGCCGTCGATGGTGACCTCGCCACTGCTGGGTTCTTCGAGGCTGCCGGCGATCGTCAGCAGCGTGCTCTTGCCCGATCCGCTCGGCCCCATCACCGCGACGAGTTCGCCCGGCTCCACGCTCAGCATCACATCGCGCAGCGCGTGCACCTGGCTCGCGCCGCTGCCGTAGACCTTGCTTATCCGGTTCAGTTCCAGCGCGCTCATCTGCGTGTCCCCGCTTCTAGTTTTGGCGCGGGGGCGGGCGATGGCGCACCGCTGTCCCGCAGTGGTTCTGCCTCCGCCGCGGTACGGCGCAAGCGACTGTCGGCCGCGTCCAGCCAGCGGACGACCGAGTCGAGCCGGAACAGCTCCGCGTCGACCACCAGCGCCAGGCTGACGTCCTGGGCGCCCGCGTCCCGCTTGAGCCGGGTCCACTCCTGCATTAGTTCGACGACGCGCCGGCGGTGGGTCTGGATCACGTCGTGGACGTCGACGCCCGGAACCTGGACTGCGACCAGCACCTTGATCACCAGCTCGTCGCGCGGCGGCGAGCTCAGGTCCGGTGGAGTGCGCAGCCACGCGTCAAGCTCGGCCGCTCCGGCGGCGGTGATCTGAAACGCCTTCTGCGTGCTCGATCCGCCGTCCTCCTCGGACGCGACGAGACCGTCCCGCTCGAGCCGCTGCAGGGTTGTGTAGACCTGCCCGACGTTCAGCGGCCAAACCTCGCCGGTCCGCTCCTCGAATTCCTGCCGCAGCTGCAGCCCGTACTTGGGCCCCTCGCTCAGCAGTGCCAGCAATGCGTGTCGAACACTCATGTCGTGTGCCGCCCTTACTCGGTATACCGGGTATATATACTCGGTATAATCGAGGGGCGCAAGGGATTTTAGTCGTCGCGACCCGTCCGATTCAGGCGACCGCGATGACGAGCTTGCCGCGGGCGTGGCCCAGCTCCACCTGCCGCAAGCCCGCGGCCGTCTCGCGCAGCGGATAGGTCTGGCTGACCACCGGCCTGAGCTTGCCGTCCTCGACGAGCCTGACCAGCGCGAGCAGGTCGTCGCGCTTCTCGGTGGTGGGGACCGGCCGCAACCGCTGCCTGACGAAACCGTTGACGACGGTTACCTTGGCGAAGCTGGCCACGGCGCCGATGACCTTGCCGGGAGGGCCGCCGGCGTTGAACGCGAGCGTGCCGGTCGGCGTCAGTGCATGACGCAGGCGCCGCAGCGGGTGGTTGCCGACGTTGTCGAGGATGACGTCGTAGTGCGCGTGCATGGTGGTGAAGTCGGTGGTCGTGTAGTCGATCACCTCGGCGGCGCCGAGCGAACGGACCATGTCGGTGTTGGCGGTGCTGCACACCCCGGTCACCTCGGCGCCTAGCGCCGCCGCGATCTGCACCGCGAAGTGGCCGACGCCGCCAGCGGCTCCGTTGACGAGCACCCGTTGCCCGGCCTGCACCGCACCCACGTCGCGGATCGCACGCAGCGCTGTTGTGCCGGCCATGGGCAGCGCCGCCGCTTGCTCGAACGTCAGTGTGTCCGGCTTGGGCACCAGTTTGTCCGGCGCGGCGCGCACATACTCGGCGAATGCGCCGGGGCACGAACCCAGCACGTCCTCGCCCGGCTGAAGTCCCTGGACGTTCGCGCCGACGGCCTCGACCCGTCCGGCCGCATCTATCCCCGCGAGCCGCGACTTCGGTCTGGTCAGCCCGGTGCCGCCCAGCAGCCTGACGATGTAGGGATCGCCGCGCACCATGTGCCAGTCGTAAGGGTTGAGCGCCGCGGCGTGCACCCGAACCAGGACGTCGTCGGCGCCGATCTC